>CALMBE010000467.1 GCA_937860165.1 uncultured Planctomycetaceae bacterium | reverse complement strand
GTGTTCTGTTGGGCACCAGTGCGTGGGAAGTTCAACTTCGCTGGAAGCTCCTTGTCCAGTCGGCCCGCGAAATCGCGGCCAATCTTCGCCAACTAGTTGGGCTGGTGAACTAAGCAATAGGACAATGAATAGAAAACTCCAATTCCTGAGACTGGATTTCATGGCAGGATCCTTGAAAAAAGTGCGATCGGCGAGTAGGTGCGGGCAGAGCGAGACCACTTGACGACAAGTAGCCAGCTTGGCGATTTGCCTTGGTGGTTATACCCGCTCAACATGGGTTCTACTAGCCAAGATGCGACCCGCGGAGGATGAACCCGCAATCACTTCGGCAAACTTACCAACCGACCGGGTATCCCCTGATAGTTCAACCGGGGTATAGCGGCAAGATGTTCCCACAACCAAACCGGGGGTGCTTTCCAAAGGAGATTCCACCAGCACCCTCAACTGCTTGCCGCGCAAACTTGCGAAATAGGTTTCGCGGAGCTCTGTTTCCAAGGTCGCAAGTTCCCGCCCTCGGGCCTGCTTAACAGTGTTTTCAACTTGTCCAGGCATTTCGGCAGCCAGTGTGCCTCTACGAGCGCTGAACGGAAAAATGTGAATCTTCGAAAATCCAACTTGTCGGGAAGTTTCGCAAGTCTCGTAGAATTCGTGATCCGTTTCTCCAGGGAATCCTACGATGATGTCTGTCGTGATCGCCGGTTGGTCGAGTCGCTCTTTCAAAAGTAGGCACCGATCGATAAAACGTCGACTACCCCAACGGCGTCGCATCCGCCTCAGCACACCGTCACTGCCGCTCTGCATCGAAATGTGCAAGTGAGGGCAGATTTTTCGCGGGTTTTCCGCCAGCACTTCGATCAGCTCGCGGGTCACTTCGGTGGCTTCGATACTCGACAATCGCACCCGAAAGTCCCCAGGGATTTCAGCGAGCGAATGCACCAGATGCGAAAGTCGGGTCCAAAATTCTTTCGGCTTGCTCCGATTCCAGTCGACTCCATAGTGCCCTAGGTGAATCCCAGTCAGGACTACCTCGCGGAATCCGTTGTCGACTAGTCGGCGAACTTCGTCGAGGATATGCGACTGGGGTCGGCTGGCAAGTTCCGGACGGACTTTTGGAATAATGCAAAAACTGCACCGCAACAGGCAGCCATCCTGCACTTTGACATAAGCTCGATGTCGCCGACCAAATCCCGAGATTCCCGTCGGCACGTCGGTCACGCCGAACCGTCCCAAGAGATCGGGGAGTTCGCGTTTGTCGGTGAGTACCTCGGTCACATTCGGAAGTGCCGCGACTTCCTCGGGGGCCCGTGTTGCGTAGCACCCCATAACCACAATCTTGCTCGCCGGGTTTTCGCGGGCGAGACGTCGGATGACCTGCCGACTCTTCGAGTCTCCCTCGGCCGTGACCGTGCATGTGTTGACGACGCAAAGGTCCGCCGGATCAGTCTCGGCAGCATCTTGGTAGCCGATGCCGATTAGGCCCTCGCGCAAGAATTCAGTTTCGTACTGATTGACTTTGCATCCCAAAGTGACCGTTTTGAGCTTCAACTTACTTACTCCACAGGTTCAATCGTGCTCCACATCGAGCCCCGGCTGGCTTCGAGGTGGTCTTTGCCGTAAGCGTGGATTTGATCACGTTTGAGTTCGGCATGTTCCAGCGTCGTCGTGAGCACGATGGCCTTACCGTCTTTGTCAACCGTCTTGGCAATCTCTTGGCATTGCTCTTTTTCGTGCCCAAACAGTTCGCGGAGCATCTTTTCGACATACTCGAAAGTGTGATCGTCGCTGTCCCATAAGAGGACGTTGTAACGGGGTTGCCGCCGCTGTTCCTTTTCAGGAGCTTCCTGTTTGGTGGGAGCGACTGCGACTACCCCCTCATCTTCTGCTACTTGCTCCCAGCCCATTGCCTACACTCCCATTGTTGTGACCATTCCACTCCAGCAAACGCCAAAGGCCTGAAAACTGACCCTTGTGGCGTAAAGCCTCGGGTCTCATTATATTGGATACCCTTATGCTGGGGGAACTCCCTGGCAAGTAACGGTCTACTAAGGATGTTTGCCCTCGCAAATTGACACTTAGTCCAGTCCAGCCAGTCTCACAACCCATCCCTTCCAACAATTCCATACCAGCCGTGATATCACCCACTGTTAGCCAAGTTCTTAGCGTTGTCGACAAGAATAGTCAGCGACACGAAGCCGACTTGGCAGAGCTCTTGCGGATTCCTAGCGTCAGTGCAGATTCCCAGTTCTCCGGCGAGGTGCGACGGGCGGCCCAATGGTTGGTCGATCATCTTCGTGTGATCGGGTTAAAACCTGAGCTCATCGAGACTCCGGGCCACCCGATTGTCTATGCCGAGACACCTGCTGTGCCGGGGGCCCCCGTGGCCTTGGTATATGGTCACTACGATGTGCAACCTCCCGATCCGCTAGACAAATGGATTACCCCCCCCTTTGAGCCAACAGTTCGTTCTGGTGCGATTTATGCCCGGGGTGCAACGGACGACAAAGGTCAGATGCTCACCCATGTGCATAGCGTAGCGGCTTGGATCGAATCACAGCAGAA
>CALMBE010000466.1 GCA_937860165.1 uncultured Planctomycetaceae bacterium | reverse complement strand
TAAGGGCTTTCATCCCTCCGGGATTTAAGCGCTCCTTCGGAACACACACGATTGTTTAGTCTGCTACCCACTAAAATTCCTGATGAACCGGCATTGTAGTAGGCACACTCCGTGTGCCGCGACTTGTCTGAGTGCAATTACTCAACTGCTTTGCAACGGCACACGGAGTGTGCCTGCTACTTTCTTGCTAAGCGGGACTGCACGTAAACGAGAGCGAAGAAATCGTACACTGTGTGAGCGACAATGGGCGCAATCAAGTCGCTGTAGGCAAACGCTAAATAACCGAAGTAGATTCCCGTCAAAGTGGCCGCAATGAAATAAGCCAGCGACAATGCATGCGCCAGCCCGAACAAGAGCGACGCTGACAAGATCCCGATCCAGGGATTCGACCCAGAGACAAAAAGTGGTTGCAAAGCCCCGCGAAACAAAATTTCTTCCCCAAAACCGGCAGCTACACTGATCAGCAACAAATCTACGGTCCGACAATCAGCAAATAATTGCGAGACGATCACTTCCACTTCTTGGCGCAGTTTGACCAGCACAGACCAGTTCGTTTCGTAGCTAACTACCAGTACCGCGATCATGAACAGGCTGGCAATTACCCCGCGTAGAACGGAATCCAGTCCCAGTGCAAACTGGCTCCGCAGGGAAAACCCCACGAGCCAGGCAATTAGGACACCCACGAATCCGAGCCCAGTCTCGAACAACATGGCGAAGCAAACAGTTCGGGCACGCTGATTTTCCATAGAAAAAGTGACTCTGGTTTGAACTGCAGGGCCGCTCAGTTTTCTCCAAATGAGGGTGCCATGGCGACGGCGGTACTCCGCTGTGGCCATGTTTTCTAGACTATTCACATGCTCACTCTGGAGTACCAGCGTGAGCATGGCACCCCAAAACAAATAATTGATCGGCCCTGTCCATGAAGCAACTCGCCTTGACAGGCTCCCAGAAATGGTCACAATCCCCCGAGCCTTCAGGGAAAACTTATCCCAGAGTTTTCTTCCCTCAATGATTCGAGGGTAGCAAGGTCAGGTTTGAGATGAGTGGTGAAACGGATTTCTCCACAGAAAGCACGTCACGGCAGGCACTCATGCCCCCGCAATGGCACGAGCGTCCGCACCCAGGCAAGGAGGCCTGGCATGATGCACGCTACAAAAACCGAATCTACCGTATCGCCCTGCGGCGTTTCACTTGACCGACTCTTTGCCGATGCCACGCGCACCGGCGCGGGCGGAATCGTCGCCCAATCCTGCACCAGCGACTGGCGCAAGGTAGTCCCCGGCGATGTGTTCGTGGCCCTCCCCGAACTCGCAGGAAAAGAAGAAAACGTGCATCTCGATGCCCGCGAAGCGGTTGCCCGGGGAGCCCAAGCAGTTGTTTGCGAAGAGCCGGTTCCGGTTTTCGATGTTCCTACTTACCTAGTCTCGGACAGCCGAGTAGCCTTCGGCAAAATCTGCCAAGCCTTATCGGATAATCCAAGCCAGACGATCCCGGTGATCGCCGTTACGGGCACTCACGGAAAAAGTACGGTTGTGGCATTGCTGGAAGCTATTTTCAGCTTGGCCGGCAAGCACTGCGGTCGCATCAGTGGGCTGGGCTGTTACGACGGCATGTCGTTTGGTGCTGGGTTAGAAGTTCCATCCGCCCCTGAATTGGCCACGCGATTAGAGCGGATGGTCGCGGCAGGTTGCACCCATGTTTTGTTGGAAGTCTCCAGCGAAGCCTTGAGTCACTCCAGCTTTGCGGGAATTGAATTCGATGCCGTCTGCATCACCAACGTCACCGATGCCCACCTCCAACTGCACAACTCGGTACAGAATTATCGAAACCTCAAGAAGCGAGTTCTCGAACATCTCTCACCAACCGGCATGGCTGTTTTCAACGCCGACGATCCGGTCAGCGTTAAGTGGCTCAATCAAACAGATGGACCCATCCTTACCTTCGGCCTGAAAGGTCAAGGAGAAGTCACCGCCGAACGAATCTCGGAACACAGCAACGAACAAGTATTCGTGATCTCGGCGGGAAGCAAATCGGTCGCCATCCGAACTCCGATGCTCGGTGAGCATCATGTATCGAATTGCCTTGCAGCAGCCACGCTTGCCCTGTCCTACGGGATTGACCTGTCGGTGATTGCCGCGGGAATCGAATCGGTGGAGTCGTTGCCGGGGCACATGGAACGGATCGACTGTGGGCAAGGGTTCCCAGTATTCGTCGATGCCGCGGATTCGGCCGAATCGCTGAGAGTCAGCCTCCGAACCGCTCGGCAATTGAGCCGAGGTCGCGTGATTTGCGTGCTGGGCACCTCAGAGAGTGCCACTTATTCAGAACAATTGGCAATCGCGCATGTGGTCGGTCGTTTGGCCGATCTGGTGGTTGCTGCGCGATCGCTACCGTCCGAGGAATTTGAAGTCCGCGATAGTCAGAAACGGGCCACCGTTGAAATTGTCGCCGATCGTCGTGCGGCTATTGCCCGGGCTGTGGCTACCGCTCGCACGGGAGACGTGGTGGTTGTGGCAGGCAGCCGCTGGGAGCCCCAACGATCCTTCGGCATGTTTTCCCTCGAACAAGACCACGGAGACGCCGCCACGACACGCGGATTGCTGTATGCCCGTGTGGAAAAACCACAACTTCGAATTGCCGGCTGAGGAACAGCTTGAACAGGACCCTTTGAATCATGGAATGGACGGATACCCTTATGCTTGAAAAAACCCCCGCATCCCACGTATTGCATCTGCGAATTCCTCGTGAAACGATGGAAGTTAAGGTAGCCCAGGGGGTGTCCTTGATCCTGGCGGACATCGTCACCCATCAGGAAACATTCAGCGCCCTGGAGGCGTTGCGAGGATTTCGGGCCGTCGGTCGACGTGTCGTTTTTTGCGACACCACCCGCATCACTTCCGGTCGGCAACTCGGGCAATCGATAGTTGCCGATGGGCAAGCCACGATCTTAGTGAGCTGTGGTATGGCTGGACGCGAGGTCGCCATCGGAGCACGGGACTCGGGACTTGACTTGTCGAACGTGATTGTATGTCGAGACGACCGCGCCGCCTGCGAACTATTGTCCTGTCGACTGGTGCCTGGCGATACCGTACTGTTACTTGGCGTCGACCGCTCGACTTGCGACCGCCTCGTCGAGAGACTTGACAATCGCAATGCGTATCCAGTCGCGGTAGCCGCTTGAAATCAACTCATTCGGAGACAAAAAATCACTGTTGAAGCTTCATCGTAAGTTTGTTGGATTGCGGGGTCTGACAAACTACCCTCCCTGGGGTCGGAGCAATTGAGCCTGTCG
>CALMBE010000465.1 GCA_937860165.1 uncultured Planctomycetaceae bacterium | reverse complement strand
GAGTACCGCCGTGGCCATGGCACCCCCTATCTTGAAAAAGAGATCGGCCCTGATGGGTCCACCACCGGCCATGGTTCTATTTGCCAAGAGGTGATAAAATGGGGTAAGTCGGTACTGAAAAAGTCGGTTGCTTTCGCAGCGATTGCCCATAGAAGCGAGAAATAAGCCCATGTGTGGAATTGTTGGTTACGTCGGATTTGGAGACGCCACTGAGTTTTTGCTGGAGGGCCTAAGGCGGTTGGAATATCGCGGTTACGACAGCGCGGGAATTGCGACGCTCGAAGACGGGGAACTCGAGATTGCCAAGTCGGCAGGTCGCGTGGAAGAACTGGCCAGCCTCCTCAAGAAACGCCCCCGGTGCGGCTCGATTGGCATTGGCCATACGCGCTGGGCGACGCATGGCCCGGCGACCGATGAGAATGCGCATCCCCACGTCGGTGGCGACAGCGTGTTGGCCTTGGTTCACAATGGCGTGATCGAGAATTTTCGCGCGATCAAAACTCGACTTATCGAAAAGGGATACGAATTTCACTCGGCGACCGATTCGGAAGTCGTCGCTCACTTGCTGGATTACGAACTTTCGAAAGTTGCCGAGGATACGCTCGACAGTCTTGATCCCTTGGCCCCCGTGATCGAGGCGATGCAAAAAACTTTGGCCAAGCTGCGCGGCACCTATGGTCTGGCAGTGGTGTTCCGGGATTGGCCCCACTTGATCCTAGCTGCTCGATTGGGGAGTCCCCTGGTGATCGGCGTGGGGGATGGCGAAAACTTCATCGCCAGCGATGCTTCGCCACTGGCAGGTCGCACAAAAAAAATTGTCTACCTAGCCGATCATGAAATTGCCCTGGTGACTTCGGACACGATTCGTGTCATCCACCGCGATCAGGGGGATATCGAGCACGATGTGCAAACGCTGGATATCGATACCACTGAAGTCGAACTCAATGGCTTCGACCATTTCATGCTCAAGGAAATCTATGAGCAACCGGAAACGGTCCGCAATGCGATGCGTGGTCGCTTGGACAAGGATGCCGCGACTGCCGTGTTCGGCGGGTTGAATTTGACCCCGCATCAGTTACAAGGGGTCAAACGCATGGTACTTACCGCCTGCGGCACGAGTTGGCACTCGGCCCTAGTGGGTGAGTATATGATCGAGACCTTGGCACGCATTCCGGTGGAGGTGGAATATGCCAGCGAGCTGCGATATCGCAATCCTCCGCTTGACAACAATACACTGTTGTTTGCGATCACCCAGAGCGGCGAAACCATCGATACGCTGGCTGCCCTGCGGGAAATGAAACGCAAGGGGCACCCCACAATGGCCATTTGCAATGTGGTGGGGAGCACAATTGCCCGCGAAGCGGAGGGTGGCATTTATTTGCACGCGGGCCAAGAAATCGGGGTGGCCAGTACCAAGGCCTTTACGGCCCAGTGCGTGGTGATGTCGCTGTTGGCACTCTACTTCGGTCGGCTGCACCACCTGAGCTACGAGAGTGGATTGCGGATCATTGCCGAGCTCGAAAAACTCCCCGGCCAAGTGGAAAAGGCACTCGAAACCAATGCCGAGACTCGTCGAATTGCCGAAAAATATGCCGAATGCAACAACTTCCTGTATCTGGGACGACAGTACAATTTCCCGACCGCGTTGGAAGGGGCTCTCAAGCTCAAGGAAATCAGCTACATCCATGCC
>CALMBE010000464.1 GCA_937860165.1 uncultured Planctomycetaceae bacterium | reverse complement strand
CACGGCGGAATACCGCCGTGGCCATGGCACCCACTATCTTGAACAATTGCTCGGCCCTGACCTGCTACTCGAATTGCCGGAACTTCGGGGTATCTTGTTCCGGCCTACCTTCTCACGACCCCGTTTATGCTTCCCGAATCATCTGTTCGAAGTCGGCTTCGCTCAGGACTTGAACTCCCAGTTCTCGCGCCTTGTCCAGCTTGCTGCCTGCTTTTTCACCGGCCACTAGGAAGTCGGTGCTCTTGGAAATGCTGCTGGCGGCTCGGCCACCGAACTTCTCGACGAGGGCGTGAATCTCGTCGCGGGTGTAGCGTTCGAGTTTCCCGGTGACAACGAACGTCTTCCCCGTGAATAGCTGCGGCTCGCCACCGGGGGAATCGCGTTGTCCCACTTCCATGGCGACCCCGACCGCCGCGAGATCGGCGAGCGTGTGCTGGCCGTAGTCGCTGTGCAAGAAGTGATAAACACTCGCGGCAATGATCGGGCCGACTTCGTTCACTTCGCTCAGTTGTTCGACATCGGCGGCTTGCAGGCCAGCGATCGACTCGAACTCCTTAGCCAAGATCGAAGCGACGCGGGTGCCGACATGGCGGATCGTGAGGGCATTCAGTAGCCGTGCTAGGCCTCGTGACTTACTATCTTGGAGACTGTCGACCAGATTTTGCGCCGACTTTTGCCCCATCCGTTCGAGCTGGGACAATTGGTCGACTTGCAGTCGATAGAGGTCCGCAAACTTGGTGACCAACCCCACGCTCACAAGCTGATCGACCAGTTTATCTCCGAGCCCTTCGATATCCATTGCCGAGCGGCTGGCGAAATACCGCAGCCGTTCGCGGAGTTGCGCTGGGCATTCGAGATTGGGGCAACGGATGTAAACGCCTCCCTCGTCTTTTTCGAGCGGCGTGGCACACTCCGGGCAGTGGGTGGGGAACTCAAAAGGCTGGGCCTCGGCAGGACGGAGGTGGGTTTCGACACGCACGATGTGGGGAATGATCTTTCCCGCTTTCTCGACAACCACCGTATCGCCAATGCGAACATCCTTGCGGGCGACTTCGTCGGCATTGTGCAAACTAGCGCGACTGACAATCGTTCCGGCAAGCTCCACGGGTTCGAGTTCCGCTACAGGGGTGATCGTGCCAGTTTTTCCTACCTGGACTCGGATGTCGTTGAGGCGGGTGACGGCTTCGTATTTCTCGAACTTGTAAGCAATCACCCACCTGGGACTTTTGCTGGTGGCGCCCAGGCGGGTACGCTGATCGAAGCGGTTCACTTTCAACACCAACCCATCGACTTCAAAATCAAGCTCGTGGAGTCGTTCGACGAGCTGCTCGGCATGGGCCACGGCCGCGTCGAAGTTAGGAAAGCACTCTACCTGGGGCGTAGCGGGGAGTCCCCATTGGGAGACCAGATCGAGGAATTCCATGTGGTTCGCACAGGGCAAACCCTCGACCGTTCCCACTCCGTGGCAGAAAAGCCGCAAATGTCGTTGGGCGCAAATCCGTGGATCGAGCAGTTTGATGCTGCCGGCGGCCGTGTTGCGGGGATTGGCATAGGCTTCGAGATTCTGCGATTGGCGGGCCGCGTTGAGTCGGGCGAGCTCGCTGTTGGTCATGTAAATTTCCCCCCGGGCATCGACTACCGGGGGGATGTTGGTTCCCGAGAGTCGCAGGGGGACGTCGCTCATCGTGCGGACATTGTGGGTTACGTCGTCGCCGGTGGATCCGTCTCCACGAGTGACTGCACGAACCAACACGCCGTTCTCATAAATCACCGAGATCGCCACGCCATCGATCTTGAGCTCGACGACCCACTCGATATCTTCCCCCGGCAACAAGCCCGCGACTCGCTCACCGTATTTGCGGAGTTCGGCGATGCTGTAGGTATTGTCGATCGACATCATCGGCACGAGATGCCGAACCGAGTTGAGCTCGTCAACCGGTTCGCCCCCGACTCGCTGCGTGGGGCTGTCAGGGGTAATCAGTTCGGGATGTTCGCCTTCGAGAGCCATGAGCCGAGCGACAAGCCGATCGTACTCGAGATCGGAAAGGATCGGCTGGGCCTCG
>CALMBE010000463.1 GCA_937860165.1 uncultured Planctomycetaceae bacterium | reverse complement strand
ATCGATCGGAAATCTCCCCGCGTGAGACTCTCGCAGTCACTCGATTCAATCTTTGCCCAGCAACTCGACCCACGGCACAATCTCGATGCCGTGGAATCAAAACTTTTCGGCATAGGTTCGGAAAGTTATGTCGTCGGATCCCACGAGTTTTATCTCGGATACGCGATCAAGAATAAAAAGGTACTCTGTCTCGACGCCGGGCACTTTCATCCCACGGAAATGATTTCCGACAAACTCTCCGCCGTGTTTTGTCACCTCGACCAGGTCTTCTTGCATGTGAGCCGTGGCATTCGTTGGGACAGCGACCATGTCGTGATTCTCAATGACGAACTGTTTGCCATTGCCCAAGAACTGGTACGCGGCGATTACTTGCAGCGCACCCACATCGGACTCGATTATTTCGATGCTAGTATCAATCGCGTCGCGGCCTGGGTGATTGGCACCCGGGCGACGATCAAGGCCTTGCTGGCTGCGCTGCTGGAACCCCTCGATCAACTCCGCGAACTAGAAAAAGCCAAGGACTTCACCAGTCGACTCGCACTGTTGGAAGAACAAAAAACGAGACCCTTGGGAGCCGTGTGGGACCACTACTGTGAGCGGAGCGAAACCCCCGTCGGCCCTGCCTGGGTCGCGGCGGTTAAGCAATACGAGAGTCAAGTGCTTTCAAAACGCACCTGAAGGATTCCCCGTTCGAGCTGAGCGCTTTGGCGATCAGGGATTCAATTGTTTTGGGAGAGCGGCGTCGATGCAAGTAGGACTTTTCATTCCCTGCTATGTTGACCAATTTTATCCCCAAGTGGGAATTGCCACCGTGAAGCTGCTGGAACGCTTCGGCGCACAGGTGGTTTATCCGCGAGAACAAACCTGCTGCGGGCAACCCCTGGCTAATGTGGGACTGACAGCCGATGCGGTCCCTTTGGCCCGGCGGTTCGTCGACTTATTCGCAGACTTTGACTACATCGTGGGCCCCTCGGGAAGTTGCGTTTCGATGATCCGCAATCACTATGCCGATCTGGTCGGCGAGATGCCCGCGTTTGCGCGTGTGCAACAGAAAACCTTCGAACTGTGCGAATTTCTGTTCGATGTCTTGGAGATCCGCGAGCTTGCGGGGAAGTTTCCTCACCAGGTAGGTATCCACCAGGGGTGCCATGGCCTCCGCGAGCTGCGTGTCGCTAGCTCCAGTGAAACGGTTGGCACTTCCTTTAACAAGATGCGGACATTGCTGGAGTCGCTCGACGGGATTCAAATCAGCGAACTCGACCGCGTGGACGAATGTTGTGGCTTTGGCGGGACGTTTGCCGTTTCTGAAGAAGCGGTCTCTGCGATGATGGGCCGAGACCGACTCCAAGACCACCGGCAAGCAGGCACCAAAGTCCTGACCTCTGGCGACATGTCATGCCTTATGCACCTCGCAGGCCTCGCCCGCCGCGACGCCACAGCGATGCGCGTCATGCACGTAGCCGAAGTGTTCGTCGAAGCCTATGGGGGGAAGTAGGTTGTCAGTCGTAAGTCGTCAGTAAATGGGAACTTCTCGCCGCTTGCGGTTTAGCATTTCCCCCGTCCCATTCTTCACATCATCAATTCCACATCACACATCGCACATTCCCCCAGCCCCATGCACCACCCCACTGCCGCCGCTGAATTTGTTGCCGAC
>CALMBE010000462.1 GCA_937860165.1 uncultured Planctomycetaceae bacterium | reverse complement strand
ACAACCGCAACTCCTCGAATGGGCTCGAGACCCAGAACAATGCGCTCTTGGACGCTCGTCTGGATCGCAAACTCGATGGCTCGCGGTGGTCGTTGTTCATGCTGAACCAAACCCAGTACGACGAGTACCAACCCTACGACTTGCGGGTGGCGCTTAACAGTGGTCTCGGATATCGACTCATCGACACGGAAATCGTCGATCTCGCGAGTAGCTTCGGTGCTGGTGCGTCGCGCGAGTTCGGGGGCCCCGACGATCGGTGGGCCCCTGAAGCCTTGTTCGGTTTGAATTACGAACACCTGATTTCCAAAACTCAACGATTCACCGCTAAGGTGGACTATTTCCCGGAATGGGGTGATTTCAACGCCTACCGCGTCGTCTCCGATGCCGGCTGGGAGATCGATCTCGACAGGCCCAGCAATGTCAGCTTGAAGTTTTCGGTCAATGATCGTTACGACAGCACCCCCAACGGCGTGGATCCCAATTTGGTGAACTATTCGGTGCTGCTGATTTGGGGACTCTGATCGAGCGCTCAGCCACCAGCGGCTGGTCATCGACAGGGGCTTCGAGTAGCATGGGGGCTCGTTACTGAGTTCAGTCCCCCGATTTCTGGAATGCCGATTGTGTCGGTTGCCAAGATGGATCCTCTGCTCGAAAAGCTGCAAGCAACGTTGCAGCGCGAGATGCCGATTACCACCGCGATGGGCATCCAAGCACACGACTGGGATGGCCAGCGACTCTCGATGCGGATGCCGCTCGAGCCCAATCGCAATCACCAATACTCGGCGTTTGCCGGCAGCCTCAACGCCCTCTGCACGATCACCGGTTGGGGCACGGTGTTTCTGTTACTGGAGTCGCGGGGAATGTCCGGCAATATCGTGATTCGCCGCAGCTCGATCCGTTATTTCCGACCAGTGCGCACGCCCCAATTCATCGCCCAGGGGCTTCCCATCGATACCGAGGCCCTGGCGTATTTCTACGAACTGCAAGAGTTCAAAGGAAAAACCAAGATCGACCTTGCCGTCGAAATCGCCGACGCCGAAGGGCCTTATGTGACCTTCTCGGGGTCGTATGTCGTGCAGGAGTAACTATTGTACATCCGTATACGTTATGTAAATTAAAGGAGCATTTAGGTTTTGTCGAAACGTCGATTGTAAGATCCCAGGAGAACTGCAAAGTCTCGCACAAGGTAGTAGGCACACTCCGTGTGCCGTCACTGTCCTGTTAAAACGTCGGGCTTTTCGCAAGTGCTGCTACGGCACACGGAGTGTGCCTGCTACAATAATGTGACTTTGCAATCCTCCTGCCCCCGACGCTCCAACTTTGGATCAGATTGTTGGAGGACAGTAAAATGTCAACTCATAGAATTGTAAACGTCGCGTCCGTTCCTAAAAGAAGTCCATTTCGCTACCCAGGGGGCAAAACATGGCTTGTGCCTACCGCTAGAAAGTGGATTAGACACTTGGAATCGAAGCCTTCTCTATTTATAGAGCCTTTTGTTGGTGGTGGAATCATTGCGCTTACTATTATTTGTGAGGATTTAGCAGAGCACGCTATCTTAGTCGAACGCGATCCTGAGATTGCAGCCGTTTGGAAAACGATCCTGTCCTCCAAGTACAAGACTCTAAGCAGTCGGATACTTGAGTTTAACGTCACGGAGGAAAACGTCCGTGAGGAGCTTTCTGGTAAGTCAACTTCATTGGCAGATATTGCTTTTCGCACGATCCTTAGAAATCGAATGCAGCACGGGGGAATAATTGCTCCAGGTGCCAGTCTCATCAAATCGGGTGAGAACGGAAAAGGGCTAAAGTCAAGATGGTATCCCAAGACACTCGCAGATCGGATAAACGTAATCGGTGATATTCGTGACAGATTCACGTTCCTGGAAGGGGACGGGATCGATACGATCAATACCTATTCAAAAACGAAGAATGTCGCGTTCTTCATCGACCCTCCCTATACCGCAGCGGGTAAAAAAGCTGGAGCAAGATTGTACAAATTCTTTGAACTGGATCATTCAAGGCTATTTGAAGTGGCGGCGGAGATTCAAGGCGATTTTCTGATGACTTATGATAACGCTGAGGGAGTGCGAAATCTGGCAGCAAAACACTCGCTTGATACGGAACTTATTCCCATGAAGAATACTCATCACGCCCAAATGACTGAACTATTGATCGGCAAAGACCTATCTTGGGCGCGCCTTCACGGCAATTCGGACAATCAGGTTTTACTAGCATTCGACTAGGACTGCATTTGACGATTGAAATCGCCGAGGCTTGCAACGAAGTGGCCAGCAAATACGGGGCGATCAAAGGGGGGCAGCAACACCTGGCGCGGTTGGCGGAATTTCTTATGCAGCTGTGATTGGTCCAGAATTACTGACCACAAAGGCACAAAGGATACGAAGACTGGAAAATGGTAGATCGACCCAGCAACCTGGGCGATTTCTATCTCGCCGTCGAAACCGCTGATTCCAGGCTCTTTGCCGTCTGGGGCGACTTTTCCGACGAAATATCTCTGTCTTTCCCGACACCTCCCTTTCCGCCGAAGTCAGTTAAGCGGAGCTTCTGGTGCGGTATGCTATCGGTCGTCAGGAAGACGACCTGTTGGTGTGATGATTCACACAGCTTAGTCAAGGGAGTGTCTCTGATGTTACGTCATCGGTTCTCGTGTTTGTGCTGTGCCACGGTCGGCACATTTCTTACCTTGAATTGTTCGGCACAACAACCGAATCCGGTTGCTCTCTCGCACAAGGGAGTGTTTTACGCCAATGATTTCAGCTATCTGAACAGCCCTGATCCCCAAGGGACTTCCCTCGGCGACTCGATGAAGTTGCTTCCGGTGGGTGGAGGCGACTGGGGAACCATCGATTTTGGCGGGCAGATTCGCGAGCGATACCACCATGAACAAGGGATGGGCAATACTACGGAAAGTCTTACTCGATTCGAAGACACCCACTCCGACTTTGTACTGTCGCGGTTGCGGTTGTACACGAACTGGAAAGTTTGCGACGAAGTCCGATTCTTTGCCGAGGCGATTTATGCGGACGCCACGGACGACGGTGGATATTATCTTCCCCGCCCATTCGACGAGAATTGGGGGGACCTGCTCAATCTGTTTGTCGACCTAAAACTAACCGACGGAATCACCACCCGCGTTGGTCGGCAGGAACTGTTGTACGGGAATCAGCGTTTGGTATCGCCTCTCGATTGGGCCAACAATCGGCGCACCTTCGATGGGGTGAACGTCCTGTACCGCGAGGGAGATTGGGCCATTGACAACTTCTATACCTATGTCGTTCCCAACGTGAACAATGATTTCGATGACCCCGATGGCGATCAAGAATTCTACGGCTGCTATGCGACCTATAGTGGCTTCGAGAATTTTACGGTCGATTCCTACTATCTCGGTTACGAAAACAGCCTTCCCTTCGATTCGGACACACCCTTCGCCAGCGATTTCGACATCCACACCCTAGGCCTCCGCTTCAATGGGACGATGGGAAGCTGGCTGTGGGAACTCGAGGGGGGGCCGCAATGGGGTGACTACACGGGTGCCGGGGCGGGTCACAGTGCCGGCTTCGCCACTGGGGGGATCGGCTATAAGACCACCGATTATCCCTGGCAGCCTACCTTGTGGTGCTACATGGATTACGCCTCGGGCCATGTCCCCGGCGGAGATTTTAACGGATTCAATCAGTTGTTTCCCTTGGGGCACCGCTATTTCGGTTTTATCGATGCCGTGCAACGGTCGAACATTCTCGCGCCGAATCTGTTGCTTACTTGCAAGCCGGGTCCGAAGTGGAATTTGCTGATGTGGTACTGGCATTTCGAGTCGGACAGCGAGGCCCGGGTTCCGAGCATTCCCGGCAGCAGTACCGCCGCTCAAAATTCCAGCAAGGATTTGGGAGATGAGCTCGACGTGCTGATGACCTACACGATCTGCCCCCGATCGACCCTGGGCTTGGGTTGGTCCCACTTCTGGCGGGGCGAAAAGATTCTCGCCCCCGTCGATGCCGATTTCCTCTACACCCAATGGGAAATGAATTTCTAATTCTTTGCTAAAGCATGGCTCAAGAATAACTTCCCCAATTCGGGAAGACCACAGAGCCATAGAGGGCCTCAGGGCCAATGACTTTTTCACAATGGAGGGTGCCATGGCCACGGCGGTACTCC
>CALMBE010000461.1 GCA_937860165.1 uncultured Planctomycetaceae bacterium | reverse complement strand
CCGATTGGTATTTCGAAGATCCAACGTCAGCCGCAAGTCGTCGGCTTGTACTCGAGGGACACTCACTACCAGCATCATTAGTGCTGCACAAACTAATAGGCTTCGCTTCATGTTCATTTTCTCCAGTTTCCCCGTCTCAATAGGTCGAAGATCAGTAGGTACTATAGGTTTACTTGCCCGTCTGGGGTATGCGGCCATTCTACCAACGCCGAACACACTTCGCACGCGAAAAATGTGTTAACAATTCAAATTCTGCCCTAAGCATGTTGGAGATCCCCCTGAAACCAGGAAGTTTTACTCGATTCGGCCCGAAGAATTTCTTGAAAAAATTCCTGAAGGCAGTCCCGACTTCAAGCTTCCCTGTGACAGTTCGATCAAGGTCGCCGACAAGACAAGTAACCCGCACCGTGACAGACCGATCTGCCACGGCATACAACCACACTCTACCAAGGATTTTCGGGCTTGCAACAGTTTTGACGCGGGGAAGGGCCAGAATTCTTTTGAAAAAAATTGCCGGTTGGAGAAGAATTTCCGTTTCTCGTTGTGTGGCAACCACTTGCGAGAAATAAGTCTGGGCGGGATTTCTGGGAGATTTCGGGTTTCCCCCAGGAAAAATGTTGATTTTCGTCCCCCAACCCGGGGGAGTTTTGTGACTCCGCGGGCGAATTTGTTCTCAGGCTCGTCGGCAGATCCCCGAAAACTGGCATAACGCGCTCTTTATTGAGTTGGTATCGCTCTCATTTTCCAGTAGGGATGAGCTTCTGGTGAATCCTCCGGGCACTTACGTTTACGGCTCGCCTGATGATGCAGTTGAGTACGAGTGAAGGATGTTAATCGTGCGAATGCAATAAGTTTCGAGCAGATTGCGAATCGTGCGATTTACTAAGTGCGAATCACCTCGCGCACAGCGCAGTGTCCTTTACTTCCGCATTGGCTAGGAGTGACCCGCCTGCTTATACTCGCGGCGTTGAGTGTCGAGAGCTAATAGCCAAGAGCTAACAGCTATGAAAAAACCAAAGTTAATTCGAGAGTAAAACGATCCCCATGCTTAAAGTAATCCTCCCAGATGGAACATGGCGTGAATACCCTAGTTCGGTAACGCCTCGGCAGGTAGCCGCGGATATCGGCGTTGGTCTAGCGAAAGCTGCGATTGCGGCCGAGGTGGATGGCGCGCAGGTCGATCTTAGTACTCCCTTGCCAAGTGTGGGTGAAGTTCACTTGCGCATCCTGACGAAGCGCGATCCCGAATCGCTCGACATCTTGCGACACTCCTGCGCCCATGTGATGGCCCAAGCAGTAATGCGACTTCACGAGGGAGTGCAGCTCGCGTTTGGTCCCTGTACGGGGAATGGTTTTTACTATGATTTCCAGCTAAAAACGCCACTTTCGGAGGAAGACTTCCCGGCAATTGAGGCCGAGATGGCGAAGATCGTCAAAGAAGATTTGGGCTTCGAGCGGCTCGATGTTTCGCGGGATGAAGCGCTCAAGCTGTGTCAAGAAATGGGTCAGCAATTCAAGGTCGAACACATCCAGTCCGGCTTGGCCGAGGAAGCCACGCTGTCGTTTTATCGCCAAGGAGAGTTCATCGATTTGTGTCGCGGTCGGCACATTCCCGCCACGGGGCACATTGGCAAAGCCTTTAAGTTACTGAGTCTGGCCGGTGCGTATTGGAAAGGGGACGCTGCTCGCCCGCAATTACAGCGGCTCTATGCGACAGCATTTTTCGACAAGCAAGAACTCGAAAGCCATCTGCAACTGATCGAGGAAGCCAAACGCCGCGATCATC
>CALMBE010000460.1 GCA_937860165.1 uncultured Planctomycetaceae bacterium | reverse complement strand
GTGGGGAGCAGAATGGCAAACTCCGGGTGCTTGATGATGTGCCGTTGTCCCGCCGACGTGATGAGTTCAAACGGCTCGAAAGGGGCATGGTTCAACAATCCCCGCAGCGCTTCGGTATTCATGGCACAACCCCGCAAGAGAAAGAATGGAAATGCAACACCTATCTCAAGTCTATTCCACCTCAAGGGCCGGAGCAATGAGAACACCGGCGACGATGACACCACCCCCGGAATCCGCTGAAACAACGAAGTTGTGTCACCACGACCCCCAGCGACAAAAGCTCTTACCGTTCGAGCCATCGAAGGAAACCCGTGCCGAGCGCGTCGAGCGGCTCTTGAGTAAGCTGGGGCAACCACCGGAGCGGATCACGACCGCAAACATCTTCGACTACAACAAGGCATCACAAATTGCGAAGGATAATTAGCGGTATTACCCAAGAATTGATACTTGACACTGCGCCTAATAATGTCGATACTCAGAGCATGAAGAAAAAACCACCGCAAAGGAAAATGCTGTCGGACCAGTTGCGAGAAGCACTTCGCAATGCCGACACTACGCGCTACGCAATCAACAAAGCAACGGGGATCGACCAATCGGTATTGGCGAAATTCCTCCATGGGGAACGGGGTATGTCCCTCCCAAGCATCGACCTGTTAGCTGATTTCCTGGGTTTGGAACTGGTAGAGAAAAAACGAAAGGGGTAGTAATCATGGCATCGATCATCCGCGACAAAAATCGTGAGGGCGAATTCAACGGGTGTCGCACGATTCAATTCATTGACGCAGAGAAGCGGCGGAAAAGTATCCGCCTGGGTAAGGTGACGGCCAAGACTGCCGACACGATCAAGGTGCGGGTCGAAGCAATCCTGCAAGCCAAGTTTGCTCAACTGCCACTTGAGCCCGAAACGGCTTCCTGGATCGGGAAGCTTGAACCCGCCTTGTACGACAAGTTGGCCGGGGCGGGATTGCTGCCGAAACGCGAACGGCTGGGCAGTGCATTGCTGGGGGCATTTCTGGACGGCTACATTGCCAGCCGCATCGACGTGAAGGGGGGCACCCGCACGGTGTACGACCAAACCCGCAAGTATTTGCTGGGCTACTTTTCGCCCCAGACCCCTTTGGCAAGTATCACCGTGGCCGACGCGAGTGGGTTTCGACGCTGGCTGTCGGCACCGAAGCCGGAAGGGAAGGGCCTCGCGGAAAACACGGTGCGAAAGCGATGCAGTGTGGCTCGCCAGTTTTTCCGGGAAGCCGTGGAAGCTCGCCAGTTGTCCGAAAATCCCTTTGGCAAAATGAAGGGTATCGCGGTAGGCGACAACCGGGCCAGAGATTATTTCCTGACACGCGAGGATGCGTCCAAAGTGCTCGCGGCGTGTCCCGACAATGAATGGCGGTTGATCTTCGCCCTGAGTCGCTACGGGGGCCTACGCTGCCCCTCAGAGCATTTGGCGCTCACCTGGACGGATATTGATTGGGAGCAAGAGCGAATCACCGTGCGCAGCCCCAAGACTGAGCACGTTGCTGGCCACGAATCGAGAGTGATTCCGCTTTTCTCTGAACTACGCGAATACTTGGAAGCGGCGTTCGATGCTGCCCCCGAACGATCAACCTACGTGATTGCCGAGCACCGGCACCCCGACTTGAATCTCAGAACGAATCTCTTGCGGATTATCGAACGAGCGGGACTCAAGCCGTGGCCCAAGCTATTCCAGAACTTGCGGGCCACAAGAGCGACCGAATTGGCTTCGGAGTTTCCGGGCCACGTTGCGGCGGAGTGGCTGGGACATAGCACCAAAGTTGCCAGTAAACACTATTGGCGGGTAACGGATGCCGACTTTGAAAAGGCCCTCGAAATGTGTATGCAAAAGTGTAAGCAGAAACCAGCGGAACGGGGCGGAACTGACAAGCACTCGAAATTGGCCACCCCTGTTTTTCCCGCTGTTTTCTGCTCTTTACCGTCTAGTGCGTTTGCCCTAGTGGGCGATGAGGGACTCGAACCCCCGACATCCACGTTGTAAGCGTGGCGCTCTAACCAACTGAGCTAATCGCCCAACTCTATCGGATTGCGAGCTGTTGATGTTATCTTGCTTGTGAGGCAACTGTCAATCCAGGGGTCATGGGTTCAACTGCGAGGTTTCGTCGAAGTGCGTGAGTTAGTTACTATTCTGCTTTTAGCGGTTCACCTGTTGGCCTTGAACTTGGCGTGCTGTGGACCGCTCTTTTGCGTCTGGTTGGGGCGCTGCGGGAAGCGACTGCCCGGGGATACTGGGGAGCGACACACAGACCTTGGTCGCCGACTGGCTGGTTGGTCCTTGGTTGCATTTGCCATCGGAATGCTGTTGGGTGGATTGCTGTTGGTCGTCGTGCCAGGGTACGGCTTGTGGAATTCGCTCGCTCGATTTCCTGTTTCGGCGTTTTGGTTTGCCGGTGCGGAGCTCGTGTTTTCGCTGGTGTGCCTGGCAGTTTTTTATGGAAGTTGGAATCTTCTAGCGCGTTGGCCCGTGGCGAATGGGTTGGTGGCCCTGTTATCGGTTACCAATCTGCTCTACCACTTCCCCTCCTTGATGGCGGTGATCGGTCAGTTGGCGGCCAATGCGAATTGGACGAGTGAGGCTTTATTGGATCGTCCGCACTTGTTGAAAATTATGGCCAGCGGCGAGGTGCTG
This sequence comes from uncultured Planctomycetaceae bacterium, assembly GCA_937860165.1. Taxonomy (GTDB): domain Bacteria; phylum Planctomycetota; class Planctomycetia; order Pirellulales; family Lacipirellulaceae; genus Bythopirellula. Next base: position 1,261 of record CALMBE010000460.1, on the reverse strand, counting down.
GGGTTGTCGCTACACTTCTCGATGTCGTCGGTGGCGGTGTCGGCCGTCGCACTCCTCTATGGCATCGCTCGGCAAACGCGCGATGATCTTGCTGGTGAATCTTTTAAGCATATTACCCGCACTGCGGCGATCCTTGCCGCGCTGGCCACGCTCTTGCAGATACCGATAGGGATTTGGCTGTTGGCGGAGTCGAATGCCCGAGTGCGTTACTCGCTGATGGGAGGCGGGATGTTGGCTTCGCTGGCCTTTATGGCCGGACTCACGGCGACGATTCTCATGCTCCAACGCCTGGTCGCCGTGGCCATTGGAGAAAGTGAGCGGCGACATCTGCAGCAGATTGCCTGGCTGATGCTGGCGGTCGTGGTGTTGATGACGACTTCACTGAGATTGTCGAGGCAGGGCAGTTCATTCGGTCCAGCAAAACTAACAGCCTCGTGCGCCGTGCCCGAGGCTGTCAGATTGGGTGATGGTCGCTGAGCAACTTTGGTTAGTGGAAGCTACTACTGCTCTGACAAAAAACACACTTCAAGTCGCCGGCAGTGTGGCACGACTCTCCGAGTCGTGCAATCACGAGTCGGAGACTCGTGTTACTCTGAATACATCTCGGACTATTGCCCCTGACAAAGCCTAGTTAGCAGCGGGTTCCTTCTTGGAATCTTCCACTGAGCCGCCGGGGAGTTTGCCCTCTGCGATCAGTGCGCCGAACGTGGGGCTCTTATCGTCGCCAGCCACGGAGTGCATCTCGGCTACTTTCTTGAGGGCTTCGACAATTTTTGCGGGCTTCTTCGCATCGGCCCGCTTGTCTAACAATTCAGCAAGTTGAGCCCCGTAGGCATTGCCGTTCTTGCGTTTTTTACCTTGGTGGCAGCAAAAACAACCGGCGCTCTTGACCAGTTTGGCGTAGTCGGAATCCTTGTCCGCCCCGACGTACAGGTTCACAAATTCTTTTTGAAATTGCATGATCGCCTGCGACGGTTGGCAAAACCCAAGAGTCACGACCAACCCAAGACCGAATGTAATAAGTCGACGTTGAATCATCCTAAACTTTCTCCAAGTAAACCAAAGATGGGTAATAACGCTGGGCAAAAATTAGCCTCCCCCGCAGAATCTGTGGGTGAATTGACGTTGTATGGCGGGGCAGCGGGGGAGGAACCAGAGGCCCCAGGTTCCTCCCCCGCACCCCCCCCCTCCTCCTTCCCTCTTCTCTGTTGTTCCTCGGAGAAATCTACGATTTCCAGCAAGTGGCCCCGAAGGCCGCGGA
>CALMBE010000459.1 GCA_937860165.1 uncultured Planctomycetaceae bacterium | reverse complement strand
TGGTCGGCCGTCCGACCACGCCTCGATGGGAACTGGATGTTGTTGGCTACAGAGCATCCGACAATCAACTTCTTGTCTTGGAGTGCAAAAGCTATCTGAATTCCTCAGGTGTAGGCTGGGATCAGGTTTGTGGGACAGCCCCAAGTACGCACTACAAGCTGTTTCGCGAGCCAGTCTTGCGAGAGACTGTGCTAAACCGCCTTTGCGCACAATCTGAAGAAAATGGCATGTGCGCTTCGGGCGTGTCCGCCCGGCTGGGGATGGCTGCCGGCAACGTGCATCGCAACGAAGAAGATCGCTTTGTAGAGAGCTTCCACCAAAAGGACTGGGAGTTTTTCGGCCCCACTTGGCTCAAACGGGAATTAGCGATTCTGGCCAAGGGTCGATATGAAAATCAAATTTCTTCGGTAGTGGCAAAACTCTTGAAATAGTGCAACCATTGCACTAAACATGTTCCCATGCCCCGGCTCATCCGTTTCTCGGCTTCTGAAATCGCGACGTACTTTGCCGACCATAATCCGCCACACTTTCATGTGCTGGGGCGGGAAGGCGTGGCGCAGGTGCGGATCGATACGCTCGAAGTGATGCACATAGCGGGTAGGGTGGATTTGCGCGAGGCACTCGACTGGGCAGCACGGAATCGGGCGCTCCTCGAAGCGAAGTGGGACGAGTTTAGCGGAGATGGCGCATGAGTATTGGCAAACTGACAGGTGTGACGGTCGTGGGGCCGCAATCACTCTCGCTTGTTTGGGATGATGGGGGTTCGGCCAAGATCGATCTGGCAGCGCTCATTGCGGCCCGGGCTAACCTTTCATTACTTTCCGATCCGCAAGAATTTGCGCTGGTCAAAGCCTCCGCAGATGGCTGGTCGGTCGAATGGCCATGCGGAATTGATTTTGGCACGGCGCAGCTTCGCCGTTGGGCGGATGAGCAGTCCGGCAAGATCATGCCTGCAAAAGACTTCCGCCACTGGATGGATCGGCACGGTCTTTCACTTAACACCGCCGCCGACGCATTGGGCCTTTCCCGCCGCACGATCGCTTATTACGTCTCGGGCGAACAGCCCGTTCCCAAGACGGTGATGCTGGCGACCGAAGGTTATGACCACCGCCGCGCCGCCTGAACCACTTCACCCC
>CALMBE010000458.1 GCA_937860165.1 uncultured Planctomycetaceae bacterium | reverse complement strand
ATTGAAGAATGGGCCACGGATGAACGCGGATCGAACGGATTTACACGGATCGTTGTGATGAATCGAAGTTCCCCACAACCTATCTCTTAATCCGCGGTCATCCGCCCAATCCGCGTTCTATTCTTAGTAGTTCCAAGCGACTGGGAAATTGGAACACGCTCTAGCACTTGCATAATCCTGTGACGCTCAGGGCTCGACATACCTTGCTCTGGGCTCTCCTGGTATTGTTCAGAATTTGCGGCGGAGTTCCATGCGGGTGCCGACGATGTCTTCGCTGTTCTCCAGGAAGCCCGCCATGGCGTCGGCACGGAAAATCAGCGAGTGGCTCAGTGGCTTCTGAAAGCGGGCCCCCACGGCGTATTGATCCCCGGCGGTGCGGGTCTCGGAGCCCATCGTCTGGAGGATCGCCGCTTCGAGGATGAGTTGCTGCTCGAAGGCGTTGCCTAAGAGATCGACCCCCACGGCGGCCCCATAGGTATTTTGACCCGTGTCGTCGAGCGTGGGATAACCGGTGAGGAGGTCGCTCTCGAAATTGATGCCGGTATTTTTGAGCGGACCCTGGAGTCGTGCCGCGGATTGGGGTTGGCCAAACCCGGCAAACAAGTTCACGTAGGGAATCACGTTGTACGGATTGCGAGTGAGGAAACTGTTTTCCATGAGGAATAAGACGCCATCAGCAGTGCGGTCTACGCGGGGGCCATCTTGGCCGGTGTTGACAATCATCCGCAGCGAGTTTGAGAGCAGGTTCAGATAGCGCCGGGTGTAACTGAGCCCCACGTTATGATAACAGCGGCCCAGGTTTTCGTTGTCATCGAGGAACGCATAGCCCGCCTCCAAATATCCACCGCGACTTTCGATGAACGTCGTGAAGCCCACCATGTTCGCGGCTCGATTATCCTCTTCGAAAGCCCGATTGCTGGTGATTTCATCGAAACCGACAAACAGGGTCGTGTCGAAATTCGACCAATCCAGCCACGGATTGTTCCGTGCCGGAATAGTTGCCGCCATTCCGACAAAGGCGTCTTCCATCCAGATTCCGTTCTGAAACAAGAGCGGGATCAAACCCACAGCAAAGGGCAGATTGAAGGCTGGCTCTTGGTTGTACCAGCCCCCCAGGAGGTAGCCGAGGTCCCCTTCAAAATAGAGCGTGTCGGTCCGCGCATCCCAGGCGTCCCAGGCGTCGTTCTTGTGGATCTCGCCGTTGTCGTAGACCAAGCTGGTGAACTCATTGCGTTCGTCCAAGGGGCCCATAAACATGTGGACCCGCTCGGTGGCCGTCAGCCACCAATCGAAATCGAGATTCAGCCGATTGGCCCAAACCGTTTGTTCGTTGGCGACGTTCTGATTGAATGCCAAAGCGGAACGGTAGTCGCCGTAGACATAAAACTTGCGCTGCGTGAGATTGGTGCAACCGAGCCAGGTACCACTGCGGGGAATCGGCCCCGTTTCGTAGAGTGGCAGGCCCAACTCGATGGCAGGTCGTTGAGTGCAGTTGAGATGTTTACTTCCATACACACCCAGTTCACCCGAGGGGTCCCAGGCGAAATGCTCGTAAAATGGTCCTGGTGAAAAGTCATCGCTGCGATACATCGACTGCGCACTGCACGGGTCGTGGTGATGCCTGCCGACGGTCATCGTGGCCCCCTTGAGGTCGGCGGGCGTCGGCATCTGCTCCCAGGGAGGAGCATGCGCAGAAACCACTGCCGGCGCAAGGGGGGCGGCCAGCCCATACCGGGTCGGGCCTCGCATGTACCCAGGAGCGCTGGGGGGAGGGCAC
>CALMBE010000457.1 GCA_937860165.1 uncultured Planctomycetaceae bacterium | reverse complement strand
CCCGGCAAATCTTCCCCTGGAAGGCAAGTTGTTTTGAGAATGATACAAGTATCGACAGAAGGAAGGCAAGTGTTTATCAGAGAACGACTTTCACGGTCCAATTGCCGAAGACTTGCTGTTATTTATCCTTCCTCTGGTATCTATGTCAAGCGTGCAGATCGGCAAAATTCGCCGACTTTAGCCAAGTTCTCAGTTTTGGGGGGAACACTTACCTTGCTCCGGAAAATTCGGCCAACTAGAATAGGGAGTGATATCTCAGGGCAACCTTTTTCCTGATGGGTCCAACCTGGGGAAGTTGCGGCAAAGCGGGCAACTGTTTTGGTGATAACCCGCAGGGCTATACAGGGATTGAATGGCCTGTCGGCTGGGGAAAGTAGTTGGTACTCTTTCGCACCTAGTTAAAGCGATTCCGAGGCAGTAATTCGTGGCCCTATCTGAGTACGACCGCAGTCTACTTGAACGCTGCTTGGCCAAAAAGCCACTCGCTTGGGAGGAGTTTGTTGGCCGATTTATGGGATTGATGATCCACGTCATCAACCATACGGCCCACTGTCGTTCGCTCTTGCTGAGTACCCCGGACCGCGATGACCTGGTCGCGGAGGTAATGATGCGGATTGTGGAAAATGATTACGCAGTCCTTCGCCACTTTCGTGGAAATAGCAGCCTGGCGACATACCTGACTGTCGTGTCGCGGCGGGTCGTCGTCAGGAAACTCATGCAGCGGCAGGTTGCGACACCCCTGGGGACACTGGCTGACCAAGCCTCCATGAACAATGTCGCGCCTGAACAACGCTTGTCGGACCGCGAAGAAGTAGATCGCCTGTTGCAGTCGCTTTCGGGGTCCGAAGCGGATGTGGTGCGGATGTACCACCTCGAGGGAAAGACATATCAGGAAATCAGCCGCACCACCGGAATGCCCACCAATAGCGTTGGCCCAATGCTCAGTCGCATCCGGGGAAAACTCCGAGGGTTACCGCACGCCTAGTTCGGTAATTCTTTTTACCCAGCCGGAGGACCACGTCCTCGGGGATTCCCGGACCAAAGTGTTGGTCCGGCTAGGGGAAGCTTTTAGTTGCGAATTGGTCCACTCAGGTCTCGCACATTTGTGATTCAGAACCCCGGACCACGGAGATCGATTACTCCCTCGGGCCAGGGGCGATCCGCGGGATAGCGCATCTGTAACTCGTCCCAGAAAGGGTACGCACGAGGATCGACCGCGAGGGAATTCACCACTCGATTCGTGGTCAATACCGCTGCGAGCCTTTCGTAAAACGGGACCACTTGCGGAGTCGTTTGGAAGTAGGAGAAATCAAAAACCCCTTGATCCACAAGGTCGAGCACCGGGCGGACAATTTTCTCGCCCAAACCCATGCCGCGCTTGCTGGGATCGGTACAAACACGGGTCAAACCGGCGATAGTTAGCTCTTGCGAACCTACGAGAATTGTCCGAGTTACAAACGCCGCATGGGCGATGACGATCCCATTTTCTCGGATGACAAATGAACGCGGTGCCTGGATGTCGGGACCCGAGTACCCCTGGCCCAACTCGCGCATCTGTCGTTCACGAACTTCGACCGGTTTTTCGAGCTTGGGCCAGACTTTGACTAATAACTCGGCAATCGCTCGGGCATCTTGGGCCGAGAGTTGTCGAGCGTCTAAGGTTTCGATTTCTGCGGTTTCAATTTCTGCCATGGCGGTTCCTCAAGTGAATTGGGTCTCAATATAACCGGCTTGGCGAACCAAGCTAAGAGAGACTTGTCGCCCTCAAGCTACTACTCTAAGCTGTCAGAACACCAGCGAATGCGGTTGGCCTGACTGCTGGGATTTCTGCACAAAGGGCAAGCTATGCTTTCCGAAACTCCATCAAACCAAGCCGAAAATCGGCGAGATTTTCTGCTCACCACGGCCGGCCTCTCGGCTGCAGGCTGGGCGGCACTCAGTTCGTCTGCGATTGCCGCAGAAGCTAGTACCGGTAATTCGTGGATCGCGGCTGGCGACACGGTTCTCTTCCAAGGGGATTCGATAACCGATGCCGGTCGAAAGCGGGAAGAACCGGATAAGTTCAACACCCAAAGTGCCTTCGGCTCGGGTTATGCCTGGATGGCCGCTGCCCAGACGCTGATGAGTCGACCAGCAGACAATCTCAAGTTTATCAATCGAGGGATCAGCGGGAACAAGGTATATCAGCTGGCGGAGCGGTGGCAGGCCGATTGTTTGGACCTCCAGCCGAACGTGCTGAGCATCTTGATTGGCGTGAACGATATTTGGCACAAGCTCAATGGCGATTATGAAGGTACGGCCGAGGTTTATGAAAACGACTATCGCCAGTTGCTCGACAAAACCAAGCAAGCACTTCCAGGGGTGAAACTCGTCGTCTGTGAGCCATTTGTGCTCAAGTGCGGGGCGGTTAAAGGCAAGTGGTTTCCAGAATTCGATGGCTATCGAGAAGCTGCCAAGCGGGTTGCCGAGGGAGCCGGGGCTCGGTTTGTCCCATTTCACGCGATGTTTGAACGGGCCGTGGAGTTCGCCCCCCCCGAGCACTGGGCACAGGATGGCGTCCATCCGTCCCCCTTCGGGGCGGCACTAATGGCACATGCTTGGTTGCAGTCGGTTAACGGCTAGTACTTTGTGACAGCTAAGAATTTGGGTCGAAGGCAGAGTGGCACGACTCTCCGAGTCGTGCCGTAAACTATTAAAATGGCACGAGTCGGAGACCTTAAGTTCTACCACAATTCATTCGCTTGGCAGCGTCGTAGCCGTCAAGCAT
>CALMBE010000456.1 GCA_937860165.1 uncultured Planctomycetaceae bacterium | reverse complement strand
GGCGTGGGCATGTTTGCTCGGAGATTCTCATGCCCACACTGGAGTACCGACGTGGGCATGGCACCCTAAAGTGAAAAACTGATTGGCCCTGAATGCATCCCGACCCAGGATGGGTCGGCTAAATAGCCCGGTCTTCCTGGCCGGTATTGACAACTCCACACAGTAAGTATACAAATGAACACATATCCACCGGCCTCTCAGGATTCAACCCGTGTTTCACGACATTCCTGCCGAACAAGTGACTTCTGCCGTCGAAACTTGTGCCCGTGAAATTCTCGCGGAAGCAGAGGTCGATCGCCCTTGAAGGCGAGGCACAGAATCGGGCCCGGTTTGTCCGACTCGCTCCTGGCAGCGACACAAATAATGGTACGATTCTACTGGCCGACGACCCCCGGCCAGAACGTAGACACTGGGCCATTGCCCATGAAATCGGCGAATACACCGCCCACCGGGCGTTTGATCTTTTGGGTGTGGCCGTTGCGGACATCCTGCCAAACCACAGGGAACAGATGGCCAATCGCATCGCCAACGCCTTGCTGCTGCCGCGCAAGTGGTTCCACACCGACGGCGTTGCCGTCGACTGGGATTTGTTCGAGCTCAAGAAAATCTACGCAACAGCGAGTCACGAATTAATAGCTCGACGGATGCTGGAACTTACCCCACCGGTGATTGTGACTCTGTTTGACCAAGGAAAAATGATGTGGCGTCGGAGCAATGTACTCCGCCAACCACCCCCATTGACTGTAGCCGAACAAGGGACTTGGCGCGTGGCCCACGAGACTTGTCAGGCAGCTTGCTGCAATTTGCAGGATCAAGCATGGGAATTTCCTGCAGGAATTTGTGAGATGCGTTGCTGGCCCGTGCATGAACCAGATTGGCGGCGGGAGATTGTCCGCACGGCGCTTGAAGTGTGGTGAGCTACTTTGCACGAGACCGGGCATCTACCAGCAAAGCAACAAGTTCTTCGACAACATAAGGTTTCCCCAGGACAACTTCACAGCCGGCTTCAGGGACTGTTGCCAGGTGTTCCCTGCGGGGAAAATCCAAGAGCGCAAGACAAACTCCCCCGCGATGGTGAACTTCCGTCGAGAACTCGCGCAATCGCTTAATTTCCGGGGGATCGAGTTGTCCCCCGTCCCAAATTCCGGCGACCAACTCTGTGGGCCACTCAGTCGCTGACCCACGGCGGAGCCAATAACACTGTGCCCCATAGCAAGCGAATGCAGTTGCGAGGGCTTCGAAAGTGGAGTATCCACTGCAATCGATCGCAACTTCCCCCGAGAGAATCTCGACCTCGGGGTCGCGATTGTTGCTGAACGAGTTTTCCCCTGTAACAAAGTGCGACTGCCGACAACGACCGGCAATTAAACCATCGGGGGGCACAGACCATGTGGGGATCTCCCCTTTTTTGAGGAGACCGATCGCCCGATACCACCAACCCGCCAGTTCATACCAATAAAGTCGCAGGACTCCCGGAAGTGGTTTTCCAGTGCGAATCTCCCCCTCGCACCAGGTGCCGGCTACCACGACGATTCGAGCCAAAGGTGCCCGCTTCTGCAAGTTCGCCACGCTCGCCGCCGCAGAGGCCCCCGGCGTTGGCTGTGCGAGCAAGATCAATTCCGGACAAGTCGCTCCGGACTCCAGCGAGACGAGTGCCGCGTCGATGTCGGCCTCGTGATTCCAGTGTCGACTTGCCATGATCTGGCTCAATGCACAATGAAATTCTCCCTGCGACCAGGGACCAATGGCCAGTACCGTGACCTGCAGTTCGTCGGCGAGAAGTTCGACTTTGTCGGTCAGAATTGTCGGAGTCATTGCACAAATCGCGAGCTAGATCGGAGGGTCATTGCATGTGAAGCGAATCATCGCGAGCGGCGATCAATTGGCAGGCAGCAATCGGGTCCGATGCCTTTCGCAGTTCCGCTAGCCAGGGTGGATCGGAGATCATACGGCTCAAGCGGGCCAGGATCCGAAGATGTTCATGGTCGTTCGTGGAGCAAACTAGGAAAAAAACATCGGTTAACCCGCCCGTCCCGCCAAACGGAATCCCTTGACTGGTGATTCCCAACGCCAGCACGGGTTCGGCCAAGATCGACGCGAGGGGTCTTCGCGGGTGCAGGAGGGCAACTCCGTTGTCGAGTGCCGTGGGTTGCATGGCTTCGCGGGCAGTCACTGCTTCGGCCATTTTCGCCGCGTCCCACAGCAAACCCGTTTGGCTGGCAAGCTCGGCCATGTCTTTGATGACACTCGCGCGTGTGCGTGCTTCGAGGGGAACGGCAATCGCATCGAGCGGGAGCAGTCGAGCAATCGAAACCTCACCTTCGCTCTGCACGTCGGTGCGTTCCAGTTGAGTTTCCAAGGCGGCAAGTTCACTCTCATCCGACAGGCCGATTTTTTCTTCGAGCCAATGGTGTACCTCAGCCCGCGAGAACTTCCAGTCGCCACCAACACGCCGCCCAGGCAACTTGCCGCGGTCCACCAGCTTCATAATTTGAGCCGGTAGCATGTGCAGATGGTTCGCCAGCGAGGCGATATCGAAATCTTCTTCAGCCACTTCGTTGAATTCCCTGGTGTACACGAGTTGCTAGCAGCGGCTATTGTCGTGCTTGAGAGGGAACTCTGTCCAGATACGAGGGCTCGTAAATTCGCAGCTTCGCCCAAAAACAAAAAACTGGTGATAGCGAAACTCTGCCATCCGTGAGGCCAGGGCCGCTCAGTTTTCTCCAAATGAGGGTGCCATGGCCACGGCGGTACTCCGCTGTGGCCAT
>CALMBE010000455.1 GCA_937860165.1 uncultured Planctomycetaceae bacterium | reverse complement strand
GCAATCAGTTACGCCGTCGTCCGAAAATGTCACTGGAGGCCGCGCACAGTATAGCTCGAGTCATTTCGTGAGTGAATCTGCTGGCACTCGTGCTGATAGCTCGCTAGTCGCAAGGAAACTTGACTCTCTAGAGAATCGCAATGCTATCAAAGCAATCGCAAATCAAGGCCAAGTATGCCCTGGACCGTCTCCTGGCTGCCACCATGCTGGTTGTGCTTGCCCCGTTTTACCTGCTAATTGCGCTGTTGATCAAACTCGACAGCCGGGGATCGGTATTATTTTGCCAGTCTCGCATCGGATACCTTGGTCAGCGCTTTACGGTCTTCAAGTTCCGAACCATGGTGCAAGACGCCGACCGATTACTCGATGAACGCGGTTCGCCCCGAAGTAATCGAATCACACGGATTGGAAAATTCCTACGACGCTCAAGTCTCGACGAACTTCCTCAGATAGTTAACATCCTGTTCGGAGAGATGTCGTTTATTGGGCCCCGGCCTGGACCCGAAGAACGCCACCTGCTTTACACGACATGGCAACAGCGACGCTGCGAAATGAGGCCCGGGATTACAGGATTGGCTCAAGTCTCCGGTCGCAATACCCTGCCTTGGTCACGGCGTGTGGAATTGGATATCCACTACGTCGACAACTATTCGTGGTGGTTGGACCTCCGCATCTTGTTCCACACGCTGCGAGTTGTTCTGACAGGAGATGGAATAGTGTCTGACAGAAATCCACAACAAGCAGATGACATCTCCCAGCCCTTGTTAACCGCCGCGACATCGACTGGCTCATCGAATGAGGAACTTCCTGTTCGACGAAAAGAACCTATCTTGGTCGGTCACTATCGCAAGGAAGCGAGCTATGAACACCTCATAAAGACGATCAACCATTCCTTGGCCGAGCAGCACGACGAAGAGTTGCGCGACCTCTCCGAAGATTTTCCTACGATCCATATCATTGGTGCACCTCGGTCTGGTACGACCCTGTTATCGCAGATTCTTAGTACAACTCTGGATATCGGATACATTAACAATCTCATCGCCACGCATTGGCGAGTGCCCTGCTACGGCATTAGGCTCTCGGAGAAACTGCTCGCAGGTGTCCGCCCAGCAAGCTACATGTCAGACCTCGGCCGAACCTCATCCATTCAAGACCCCCATGAGTTTGGCTATTTTTGGACCTACTTGCTTGGCTATCCAGAAATGGCGGAACAGGACGGTGAGTTCGAGCGACACATCGATTGGGACCGGCTCCGGAGAGTGCTAATCAACATGACACACACCTTCGGAAAACCCGTGGTATTCAAATCTTTTTTGCTGGCTTGGCACCTTAAACGAATGCAGCAGGTGATGCCCAAGAGTATTTTTCTGTGGATCCGGCGAGATCTGATCGATAATGCCCTGTCGATTGCCAAGGCTAGGGAAGCTCAGTTAGGATCCGTCGAAAAGTGGCTTTCGATCAAGCCTCGCGAATACTCTTGGTTGCAGCACCAACCGGTGGCCATGCAATTGGCTGGTCAAATACATTTCTTTGAGCGAGCCATCGCTCGTCAGGTTGAACAACTCGACGGAAATAACGTAGTGGAAATTTCCTATCGGGACCTTTGCACAAATCCCCAGGAGGTTATTGCGCGGGTTCTCGAATTGCTCCAACGCAATGGTCAAGTAGTCCGACAAATCCAAACGCCACTACCGGAGTTCGGAATTTCCCGCCCTCAACCAAGCGACGATCACTTGGTTGAACAGCTCACGGCTGCTTTCCGTGAACTTGAGCAAGCAACAATTCCACACGCCGCAGGACTTCGCGAAGCAAGCTGATTTTACGGCGTTCGATAGAATCGAACCATCGGCGAGGAGTTAGGCAGCTTGGCGATAGGCCGGGAAATAGTCTCCCTGCGAGAGCGACTGAACATTTTGAAATGCCGATACCGCTTGTTGATATCGCTGAGCATGGGTGATAATCCGCGAGGTCTTGAAAAAGCTGCGATGCTTGGAGAATGCAGCCTTAAAAGCAAACAAAGAATCTTTTTGACCATCTACACCTCCTCCGAGGTGAAACACGCGGTTTCCACGCTCTTTAGACCAGTGCCGTACGGTATCGAGCAACTGTTTTGTGGGAGCCAATCGTAGGTAGGCTTCATCCGAGCCACTCAAATGATACTGCACAATTCCATGGCATTCGGTAAAGAGTCCCGCGGCGGAAACGTCCCCTGCGGGTGAGACGACGCTAGCAATGTGTAAATACGACCCCCACGAATTGCGGAGTTCCTGAAAGTATTGGAGCGAATAATAGTAACTGTTCCGCGCTGCAACACGGTGCATCGTTGAGTGATAGACTCGATGAAACTCCGGCAGCATGGACCAATCATCCATCACGACTTCAAAGCCAAGTTTTTTCAGTCGCCGAATACTGTACCGAAGCTCGCTACGAGATTGCCTCTGCCAGTCTTCGCACGGCTCTGTAAGGTCGACAAAAACCGTTTGCCCGTGATCGACAATCGACTCACCCTGAATGCAAGTCCTCTCCGGCGTAGGCCACAAAGGGTGCCAGCGTAAAAACATTGCGATCAACCCATTGTCGCGTGCAACTTGAACCGCATTTCGCAAAAATTCATTCATTGCTTGGCAATTGTCTGTCGTGGTGAGTGGAGCCGCGTAGCCATAGAGGGCAGCGGCATCTCGCCATGTATCGGGTAGCCCCAATTCAGGGGGCAGGTCTCGCAACAACAAGGGGAGGAGAAACTCGTCACCTTCGTCGTCGATGCCATACAGAGCGACAGCTTCACTATCACCATGCCGAGATTCCAAGCTCGCATAATTGGGCAGGTGGTAAACGTCGTGAGTAGCCCTGGCAAGCATAGCTGGCCATCGAGAGTCCTCCACGCTTATCAATTCCACGCGCATGTCGCAAATTTCCAGGCAAGTTAGTGAGCCACTGAACCAAACTCAAGGTTTGGTTCTCCGTCCGTCGATTTGGTTCTACAGCCCGTATGCTGGGCTTCCTGTAATAGTGATTCAAACCGCTCGATTTGCCGATCCGAACGGTAACAATCTTGGTAGGCCGATAAAGCACACTCGGCCAAACGATTTCTCTCACTGATCGGCATCTGGACTAGTGACCGGACAGCCTCGGCCAGTGCTTGCGGATCGGAAGGCCGCACGGCAATTCCGCAGCGATGTTTTTCAACCAGTCGCCCGGCTTCTCCTTCGACAGCCATCACAATGGGTCTGCCAGCCGCCATGTAGGCAAATGTTTTCGAAGGAATCGAAACGCTGGACATCGGATCGGATCTGAGATGCACGAGTAACGCGTCCGCCGAGGGATAAAACTTTTGTAATTCCTCTGGCGACTTGCGGCCCAGGAATCGCACGTTTGCAGCTCCCTGCTGTGTTGCGAGAGTGGTTAATTCCGCACTCTCGACGCCGTCGCCAATCATCACGAATTGAACTGAGGGGATATCCTGCAAAAGGAGTGCGGCTTGAATCACTACCCGCAAGTCTTGAACCGGCCCCATCGTGCCCGCGTAAATCACATTAAAACGCCCCTCGAGTTGCTCAGCGCGAGCGAACCGAGGATCCAGCGGAACAGGATCGAATTGCCCCGAACCAGGCCAGCAGTGAATCAACGAAAGTTTCTCCGCGGACACACCCTGCGCGACAAGGTTGTCCCAGTAGCCCTCGGTAATCACGTTGATCCGCTCTGCACCGCGATAGATGAACTTCACCACTGTGCGGATCAAGGCTAACACCACACGATTTCGCATGATGCCGGTAGCCGCGACGCTTTCGGGCCATAAATCGACCACATCGAGAACATAGGGAATCCGTTTCACTCGGCTAATAACCCACGCAGCAAGACCAACTGGAAACGCCGATTGATAGACCAGAATGACGTCGGCCTTGCGAGCTCGCCACAGTCCAATCGTTGCAACGCTCAATGCGAACGAGAAGTAGTAGAGTGCCCGGCGAAAAATGGAACGGCTATGGTCAGGAATTTGAGGCAGTCGCGTCACTGCGATCCCGTCAACCACTTCTTCGGAATAAAAGCGCTGGCGGAAACCGGAGTAGGTCTTACCGAAGGGGTAACAGGGAAAACCTGTGACAACTTGCACCTCGTGCCCGCGCTCGCGCAAGCCTCGAGCAAGGTCCGCGAACTTGAAGGCTGGCTCGGGGAGATAAAACTGTGTTAGGATGAGTAGACGCATACACCACCGAGGGAGCAATGTCTGACCATTTGAGTATTTATCAATTGCTTATCCCACCAACTTGTCATGCAGCTTGAATCTGATTGCAATGATGTTTGATCACCTTCGCGGGCAAACCAACAACTGTCACGCCATCGGGCAGATCTTTGGTGACTACTGCTCCCGCTCCAACTATTACGTTTGCTCCAATGTGAATACCTGGGATTACCGAGCATCCGGTACCAAGCAAGGTTCGCTCACCGACGCTAACAGTACCGGCCAAGTGGGCCCCGGGACAGATATGGACGAAATCCTCGATAGTACAATCGTGATCGACCGAGGCTGCGGTGTTAATAATCGCATGACGGCCAATGCGAGAGCCGGGTTGCACAATAGCCCCTGCCATGACTACTGTTCCGGCACCTAACCTGGCCGTTTCGTCAATGTAAGCCGACGGATGAATCAGAGTAAGCCACGTAAAGTCAAATTGCTC
>CALMBE010000454.1 GCA_937860165.1 uncultured Planctomycetaceae bacterium | reverse complement strand
CAGACCAAAGGCAGCCAGCCTTGAAATGCGGAAGTTATTCTTGAGTCACCCCTTATTATCGGGCACCTTTGACCTCGCGCTGCAAAATAGCAATGGCGGTACTAAGCTTGGACATTCTCAGAAAGTTGGTAGAATTAGAAGCATGGCTACAGCAACTTTTTTGGAACGAATCATCGAACCGATCAGCCGGGGACTGACTCCTGAAGCTGCAGCGGAAATCGTAAGTTTTCACGCTGACGAAGGAACTCAACTTCGAATAGATGATTTGGCCAACAAGTGTACCGAAGGTACACTCACGGCTGAGGAGCGAGCCGAATATCATGACTACGTCTCGATGTTCAATGTACTCACCTTGCTCCAAGTGAAAGCTCGTCGAATTCTGAACGACAACTCGGGTGGCTAGAATGACTCCAGCCCTTCGGCAATACGTCAGACAGCGGGCGGGAAATCGTTGCGAATACTGCCTTCTTTCACAGGAAATCGCCAGTTCGATTCAATTCCACATCGAGCATGTTCTGTCCAAACAACATGGGCGGTGGGGATACGGAAGACAATCTTGCTCTCGCGTGTCCTAACTGCAACTGGCACAAGGGGCCTAATCTGGCAGCTATCGACCCACTTACTCTGGTGACCATATCACTTTTTCATCCTCGTAAGAATTCTTGGGAAGAACACTTTACTTGGAATGAACACTTACTCGAAGGCAAGACTGCTATCGGTCGGGCAACCGTCCAACTCTTGAAATTGAATGATCCTCAAAGGGTCGAAGTGCGGCGTCAATCATCGACAGGACCGGATACACTCGATAATTTATCTTGAGTGCCACATCGGTAGTTTGGGGACTTTCAACTTTGCAGCCTCTCTGGACCCTCACTTTCCTACTTTGCCTCTTTCGCGGCAGAGCGATAGAATGCCGACATCGCAGGATCGTTTTACTTTCTTCTAGATCAGCGGTGAGGTGTGGCATGGCCGGTCGCAAATATGTGATTCACTTTCTGGTACTCGCGGGCTTGACTGGGAGTCTTACGGTAGATTGCAGCCACGCGCAGATCACTCAGCAAACCGTGCAACTGCCGACGTTTCACTACTTCGGCGTGCAGACGACCGTCGTGGTCCCTGACCGGGGATCGATGTCGCTGGGGGGCGTGGGAAGTTATGTTGGCACGCGGACCCAATTCGACAAGGTGGGCCCGAGTTCCAGTGGTTTCAATCGCAACTGGAGCGGGTTGTCGATGCGTGCCACGATCCACGATCTGGAAGCCATGGATCGCGCGATCCTGGCAGAAGCAGCCCGCCGCCGCGGGGCCAAATTCGACGTGCTGGGACGCCCCGTTCTAGGTCAGCCCGCAGCCCTCCATACAAAGTGATCTGCACCTAGCCGGACGGCCACGCCATCCGGGCAATCCCGGAGGTCCGCCGCGGCGGATGCCTCCGGCTAGGTGGGATTAAGTCCGGGGGCACAGACCTCAGCCACATATTCGCTCATGGCAAGTGCCGATAAATGTCGCCTCGACTCCCGATTCGTACTACCACGATCAAGAGTTTAGAATCGCAAATCTGGTAGATGATGCGATAGTCGCCCACGCGTACTCGGTAAAGACTTTCCTCACCAGCTAATTTCTCGACACCACGCGGACGAGGATTGTCGGCAAGTTGATCAATCTTCCTGGAGATACGCTTGCGGTAAGAAAGCGGAATCTTGGAGAGCGACTCTACCGCGGAAGGCTTGAGTTCGATGCGGTAGACCATGACTCCCAACTCTTGTTCAAGAGGAAGTAAGTCCTAGGGACTTCTTAACTCGACTCCAAGGAATAGTGCCCTTTTCGATGAGTGCTTGTTTGGCAAGCTTTACATCGATATGAGATTCTAACGACTCCAGTAATTCCCAATCATCGACGGGCACCAACACAGCAACCCGCTTGCCATGACGGTTGATGGCAATGCGTTCGCCCCGGTAAGCAACCGTATTGAGTGCATCAGAGATTTCTTGGCGAAGTTGACTAACTTCGAGGGTTTTCATAAACTACCACCTTTCGTACAATTTGTCCGTTTTGTACAATTATCGGTCCGCCGACTAACAAAGTCAAGAACCAATGCAAAAAGTTGGTCAAACTTGCATTTTTACCGTTTCCATGATTGCCTCCCCCATTACTTCTGGCACCGTCCACAGAAAAACGTTGCCCGTTGGGCCTGCACGATCCGCTCAATCACGCCGCGCTCACAACTCGGACACGGCTCGCCGGCGCGGGCGTACACCCGATGGTGGTTTTGGTAGCCCCCCGCCTGGTTGAGTGCGTTGCGATAGGTGCCGTCGCCGAGGGTCGAGCCTTCGTAGCGAATCGCATCGGCCAGCACCCGCCGAGTGGCGGCGACGATGGCTTGCCAATGCCGTGGTTTCAGCTGTGAGCAAGGTTTTTGCGGATGTAAACTTGCTGCGTGCAAAATCTCGGCAGCGTAGAGATTGCCGATGCCCGCCAGGACTCGCTGATCCAAGAGGGCCACTTTGATTTCACGGTGCGATTTGCTTAGCCGCGATTGCAACTCGGCTGCGGTGATCGAAAGGGCGTCGGGCCCCAGTTTGTCCGGGCCGAAATCTCGTTGGAATTCTTTTTCCGTAAACAAGCGAACGCTCCCCAATCCACGGCGGTCCCAATAGAAGATCGCCTCGAGCGCTCCACCAGCAAGTTCGAGCTTCCAGCGAAGGTGCTCGCTCGAAGGGGCGTCGGAAACCAAGACCAAACCCGTCATCCGTGGTTCGATGACTATCGCCTCGCGCGTGTCGAGCCAAAGTACCACCCGTTTACCGGTGCGACCAACCTCGGTAATCGTGGCACCCTGGACCCGCCGCCGAAACACAGCGGGGCTCGGCTTGATAGCGATGGGCCGTCGCCGGCACGGCAGTTTGGTCGCCTCGACGATGCGGCACCCCACAGCGGCAAGAATCCCGCGACGCATCGTTTCAACTTCGGGGAGTTCAGGCATGGATTGAGGCGAGCCGTCAGCGTCACAGGATTATGCAAGTGCTAGCAGAGGTGGAAAAATGGGGCTCGCGTCCCCATCCTTGTAAGTAGTGACTTATTACTTTGCAAGGAGATAAACATGGATCGCGAGCTCTGGTTAGCATTCTACGGATTTGTGGAGGAAGCGGGGATACGGGGTAAAGGTTGGTTGTAACACTTCAGACGGCTGAAGTGTTACGTGGATTTTAATTTTCACGTCCGACCGATCCTCTCGGATCGCTGTTACAACTGCTATGGGCCCCACGAAGCCAACCGACAGGGGGGCTTTCGACTCGACCAGCAGGCGAGTGCCTTGGGAGAGGCGGACTCGGGGGCGGTTCCGATTGTCCCCGGACGGCCCAACGAGAGTGAGCTCGTCGCACGGATCACTGCCGAGGACCCCGAGATGCGGATGCCCCCCGCCGAATCAAAACTTTCGCTCACGGCGGAGGAGATCGCCATCCTTCGACGGTAGATCGGACATTTCGCGCTCGGTCGAGCGCGGGGCTGGGCTCGGCGGTGCTCCGTGCTCCGGGCGCTGACGCTTACGGCTCGCCTGGCTCTGCGCTACGCACTGTTAACTCGCAGCGCGATCACCATCACCAGCGGGAGAAAAATTGCCACGATTGAGGCCGCCAGCGGGCCCGGGGAAACGCAGGCGGCCAGCGTGGCAAGGGCAGCGAGTGTGCCCGCGAGCCCGCAGATCAGGATACTCCGCCGTCGGGCGAGTTGGCCGATGCCGATGAACGCCCCCAGCAGCATCCCGACTCCCCCGGTAGCTGCGGTGGCGGCGAGCATCTCGGGCCAGCGATCCAGGTTTTCACCAATCTTGTCGAGCAGGCGATTTCCATCCACGCACACCGCCAGCGCCACGCACGAGGTAAACAGATTCGCCAGCGCGACCAAGGGAAACGCCCGTTCGCTCGGTTCGCCGTTGGGTTGAGAAGCGGACATTGAAGAAAGGGGGAAGGGGAAAGGGGGAAGGGCGAAGGAAATGCGGTTGAGATATCTCTGGCTCTCGACTCTCGACTCTCGACTCTCGACTCTCGACTCTCGACTCTCGACTCTCGACTCTCG
>CALMBE010000453.1 GCA_937860165.1 uncultured Planctomycetaceae bacterium | reverse complement strand
GCCGGAGTACCAGCGTGAGCATGGCACCCCAAAGTGAAAAAGTGATCGGCCCTGCGGTGGTGGCTATATGATCTAGCGGGGGGGGCTTGTGATTGCTATGTTTCCCGCCCCTTGGCAAGCTTGGTTGTTCGCCTGAACACGATGACCCGATTGGAAAGCAAACCGTCATGCGAATTCAGAAGATATTCATTCTTTCAGCACTTTTAATTGGCTTACCAAATGCATGGGCACAAACTCAGTTTGAGTCCGGGACAGAGAATATTGGTGCCCCGCTGGCCCAGTTAACCTCGGTACCCAGCCAACCACAGCCCACGGGGCCAACTCCGCCAGCTCCCGGTACCGAAGTCGGTCCCCCATTCCAATTGGAACCGGTGGAACAATCCTTTGTCGACCAAATTCTCCAAATGTGGGAAGACTCGAGTGCCACGGTCAAAACCTTCGACTGCCAATTTGAACGCTGGGAATACGATCCGGTGTTCGGCCCCGGCGATGAGATTCCTATGATCAAAAGCACCGGTCAACTAACCTACGCCAAGCCAGACAAAGGGAGTTTTAAGATAGAATCCATCGAGCGGTTCGTTGCCAAAGATCCCGCGAAACCAACCGAAGGGGATTATCAACTTCAGCAGCATGAAGTAGGTGAGCACTGGGTGTGCGATGGCAAAGCGATTTTTGAATACAAGCACGACAAGAAGCAATTGGTCGTGCAGCCCCTGCCTCCCGAAATGCGCGGCCAGTCGATCGTCGATGGTCCGCTTCCTTTTTTGTTTGGTGCCGAGGCGGCCAAACTCAAGGCCCGGTACTGGATCCGTAGTCGTGAGTCAAAACCTGATACCATCTGGCTGGAAGCCTTCCCGCGCACACAAACCGACGCCGCCAACTATCACCATGTCGATGTGATGCTCGATCGCAAAACGATGACACCCTCGGCGATTCAAGTGTACATGCCCAACGGTCGCAATCGGGCGGTCTACATGTTCCAGAATCAGAAAACGAATGCGACGCTCAATCAACTATTTGGGGCGCTGTTTGCCTCGCCGCGTACCCCCTTGGGTTGGACTCGCGTGGTCGAAGAATTACCCGCCGCCCCCCAAGCCACGCAACCGGGCCAAACCCAGTTGAAATGATTCTCCGTCGCTTGCGGCTTAGCCCAGAATGTCTCGATAAACCCTTGCCACTCCCACGGCCATGGCCCGGGCGGAAAAATGCTCGGCATGTCGCGTGTGAGCATTTTGACTCCAGGCCAAATAGTCGTGACGGCTTTCTGGGGAGATCAGTTCCTTGATCGCTCGAGTGAGATCGTTCGCACTCCCCGGTTCGACCAAGAGTCCTTCTTGCCCTGATCGAATCGCAACGGGGATTCCCTCGACATTGCTGGCGATCACCGGGAGTCCCCCGGCCATGGCTTCGAGCACTACCATGGGAAGTCCTTCGCCAAACAGACTTGGCAGCACAAAGAGATCGACCCGATCTAGCTCGGCGTGGATGTCGCCGACGAAGCCGGTCCAATCAACGGCGTCCGCGATCCCAAGTTGTTCGGTAAGCTCGTGGACTTCTCGCTCGTAAGCAGGGGTTTCAAAGGGGCCAATTGCCCGTAACCGGACATCGCAACCGGAATGGCGGAGTTGGGAGAGCGTTTCGAGCAGGACTTCGATCCCTTTCCGCGGGCGAAAGAGGGCGGCCATCCCCAGCGTCCATGTGCCCACGGGACGCATGCGAATTCTGGATTTCACCGCCGGAACTCCGTTGGGGGTGTACTCCACTCGGGCAGGGTCAAACCCATCGGCGATCATCAGTTCTCGCAAACTCGGCGAGACCGCGATCAAACGACTGGCCTGTCGCAAGAGCAATCGCTCCAGTCGCGCGTTTACAAAATTGTGTAGCCAGCGAGTGGAGTCTTTTCCTGCTGGGCTATGCACATGGTACACCAGTGGAACTCCGGACAATCGCGCGGCGATCGCCCCCGCCAGAAGCGACCTCGGTGTATGGCAGTGAACCAATTCAAATTGTTCCTGGCGGACGAGTTGGGCGAGGATTTCGAGGAATTTCAAAGGCCAGACGTCGAATTGGTGATCCGTATCCTCAGCGAGGGACAGGCGTGGTGCGACGATGTGACGACCGGCCCGGTGGAGACCTGCCCGG
>CALMBE010000452.1 GCA_937860165.1 uncultured Planctomycetaceae bacterium | reverse complement strand
CCTGCTCCGCGAGGAAGACGGCGCCGTCAGCGTCTACTTCGAGGCCGCCGCCGTCATCACCGTGCTGGTGCTGCTCGGACAGGTGCTCGAACTCAGGGCGCGGGAGCAGACGAGCGGGGCCATCCGGGCGCTGCTCGACCTTGCCCCCAAGATGGCCCGGCGGATTCGCGACGATGGCTGGTGGGGTGTTAGCCGCCTTGGCTTCCATGGGATTCGATGCCGGGCACTTACTGGCGGCTTCGGTGATAAATGCCCCGGGGGGGCTTCTGCTTGCAAAAGTCCTTCAGCCAGAAGTGGACACGCCCAAAACTCTCGGAACCGTCCGGCTCGATGTGAAAGATGAGAGTGCCAATGTTCTCGAGTCGATTGCCAACGGTGCAGTCGGTGGGTTGCAATTGGCCTTGAATGTCGGAGCGATGTTGATCGTGTTTCTGGCACTGATTGCCGTGCTAAATATTGCGATCGGTTGGAGTGGAAGCGTCTTGGGTTATGTGGCTGAGGACGGCACTCGGCTTTGGTCGCTGGAAGCCGCTTTGGGAAAACTCTTTTATCCCGTGGCGTGGCTGTTAGGTATCGAAAGTGCAGACCGCGCTGCCGCTGCTGAACTGATGGGTCTGAAAATGGCGACCAACGAATTTGTCGCTTATGGGAGAATGTTGGAATGGGCCAAACCCGACAGCCCGATACAGATTACTGACCGGTCACGCGATATCTTGACCTATGCCCTGTGTGGATTTGCAAACTTCAGTTCCATTGGTATCCAACTGGGGGGGATCGGGGGCATGGCACCCGAGAGGAGGAGCGATCTGGCTCGGCTTGGGCTGCGGGCGATGATCGGTGGAACCTTAGCAAGCTTCATGACCGCTTGTTTCGCGGGGCTGTTGCTGTAACACTGGCTTACGACTTGGTGGAGATGGTGCCGCTCACAGGTCAGATTCATTTTTGCTTGCGACTCACATCCTAGGATTGGCTGACATGAAAACACTTTTTGACAAGGCCACTCTGCATCGCGGCGTGGCAGATATGGCAGCCCAGATTGAACAGGCCTACGAAGGTCGCCAACTCACGATCGTGGGCGTCCTCACTGGTAGCGTGGTGCTCTTGGCGGACTTGATTCGCGCGATTGAGCAGCCGATGCGGGTAGGCGTGATTCAGGCCTCGAGCTATCGCGGGGCCACAACCG
>CALMBE010000451.1 GCA_937860165.1 uncultured Planctomycetaceae bacterium | reverse complement strand
TTCCCGCGCAGGCGGGAATCTAGAGAACTGGATTCCCGCCTGCGCGGGAATGACGATTGGGGGAATTTTCCCAATACTAATTCCCGGATACCCTCGATTAGATAAAACCATTCCTGTAATTCAAATCACTATTCACTACTTGCCAATCACTTTCCTGACAATTCGTCGTGTCCGTTGTGTCGTTGTGGTGAATTTTACTTAGGGCTGCTGTACTCATTCAAGGAAAACAGAACCGTGAATTTTGAAGAACGCTTCCTCGCACTCAACTTAGAACTTCCTCCTGCTCCGAAGGCCATGGGCTTGTATAAACCGATTGTGGTGGTCGATCGATTGGCCTACCTCTCGGGACATGGGCCTCTGCAGTCGGATGGAAAACTCATCTGCGGCATCGTGGGGAAGGATTTGGACCTTGCTCAAGGACAAGTCGCGGCAAGACAAACCGGATTGGCAGTGTTGGCCTCGCTGCGGGCACAATTTGGCAGCTTGGACCGGATCAAACGACTTGTGAAAACCTTTGGACTAGTCCGCTGCACGGCGGAGTTCGTGGACCAACCCTCGGTCATCAATGGTTTCAGCGAATTGATGCGCGATGTCTTCGGAGAAGAATCTGGAATAGCAGCCCGCAGCGCCGTAGGTGCTGCCTCGTTGCCGGCGGGGATGGCCGTGGAAATCGAAGCCATCTTCGAGTTGAAATAGATTTGAACTTGTCGGGTCAAGCCGTGGCTTCGGCAAGTTCTGCTTCGGGCTCTGCAGCTTCCGATTGGTTGAGTTTCGCAAGTTGCGAACGGAATGCTTCGATGCCGGCCAGCACGTTTTCTTCGTTTGGGAGTTCGTCGGCTGCGGCCGAGGTCGTCGCCACTGCGGCGGCAGTCTGTTCGACCGCCAGAGGTGGTTGGACAGGAACTTCTGGTGCCTCGGGTGTCGGCACAGCGGCTTCAATCGGGGCAGGAGTTGTGGCTTCGACGGGCGCGGGGGCCACGACGGGCTGTGCGGGAGCACTGGCGACTGGGGTTGCTACCGGTTGTGCGGGGAGTTCGGGGGCAGGGGCAGGAGGAATCTCAGGAACCGGCTCGTAGGCCAGCGCAGCTCGACGCAAGTAAACCGCCAAGCCATAGCCGATAGCGATATTCGTAACCGATAAGAACACGACCAAGAATGTCATGGTTGCCCCAACCTGTTTTGCCAACACTTCTGTGAGAGATATTTCTCAACAAAAGCCTAGGTTGCGTGCAACAAGGTGCAGGGGACTTGCGTTTTCCCGCCGGGTTAAAGTCTTGGGAATCGCGATTTTCTAAGTATCAATCCGCTCGGTCCTAGTGAAGGTGACGATTGTACCAGCGGAGCGAGCTAAGGTGTTGCTCAGCGGAGCAATTGGCCAGCCGCTGCCGTTGCGGGCGAAGAACTCTCGGAAGTTGTCGCTGAGTTATGTTCGCGGGCTAGGGCCCCGACAAATTGGGGCGAGACACTATTAAGGGTGATTACTTCGCTCTTTCCCGCTGGATCGAGAGGCCGAATGATGCAGATCACTTCGGAATTAAGTCCTCGCCGGTGGATCTCTTCCAGGGCGACTTGTTCATCGCTGCTAAGTGACTGAGAAACCTGCGCAGCGCCGGTAGTAAAACTTGAGGGCGAGGGTTCATTCGCCGCGACAGCATCTTGCCCGCGAATTTCGACGCTTTGATCACCAGGCATAGATTGCGGAACTGGCGAGCCGCTCTGAGCCGCTACGAGTTGTGCGGGACCGCTGTCGGAAGCAACTGCGATACCCTGGGGACTTTCGTAAACCATGGCGAGCTTCAGCTCATCGAGTTTCTGCTGGATCGAACGCCAGGAAGCGTACAAACCCTCGTTGGCCTGTGGATCGGCTGCGAAGCAGACACCGATCAATTGCCCCGACGCATTGAAGAGTCCGCCGCCACTTCGCCCTTCGACGGGTGCTCCGGCGACTTGGACATTCGGAGCACCTTGATACCGATCAATCGTGGTGACCTGGCTCGGAATTGCGGTGGGATTCTCGCCATGATTGCAGCCCACAGTGGTGACCGGGATGCCCGGGGCCAACAGAGTATTTGCTGGTGCGATCGGTCGGATTCGCACCGCCGACTGCGGCCGGATAATGATGAATGCCAGATCGCGATCGAGGTCATAGTGAAATAATTGCCCCGGGACAGTCTCACGAACTTGCGCCCCCTGCGGAGTAGCGGAGTAAAGGGTAACGGTGACGGGGCCCTTGCCTTCGGATGTACGGAACAAGTGGCCGCAGGTCAGGATAAGTGTTGCCCCTTCGCGGGCATCAATCATGGTGCCGGTGCCGGCGGAAGTGCCGTCGGCGTCGTCGACCGCCACTTTGACGGTGGCTTCGAGTAAGAGCGCGGGATCGATCGGGGAACTTGTGCTTGGACCAGCGGCAAACGGTGAGTGAGTCGGTTGCTGGGTCTCGGAGGAGAACGGTTCGGGGGAGAACGTCGCAGGGGGAATCTGCGAACTAGCAAGGGTTGCGGGTGGTGCAGTGGGAGTTCCGACCGAAGCGAATCCCGCATCCGGCGATTGGCCCCGCAGGGTAGTTTCGCCGCGCGGGGTGAGCATTTCCTGTAACTGTTCGTAGCCTGCCGATCCCACGATGCGGGCCACCTCGCGACCATCGACCAGGGCAATAAACGTCGGCACTTGGTCAACGTGGTATTGGGCCGCCAACTCCCGCTCGTGACCGATGTCGACGTGCCGAATCTGATATCCGGCGGCGGCCAACCGCTGAACCGTGGGCCGCATCTGTTGGCAGGGGGAACATGTGGCCGAACTGAAATCCAGCAGCAGCGTTTCCGCAGCGCGAACCTGTCTGCCGCCAGCGAGGACTAGAATGAGTGCAACGACACGACACGATCCAAGCAATAATTGCTGCGAGACCATCGGTTCCCTCCATGGATACCCGGTCCAACGGACATAAACTGGAATAAGTGCTTGGCGACGATCCTTCGTTGCCAAGTCAAATCGAGGCGGCACTGTCGGTGAGATCGGTAATTCTTACAAGAGCAACTCGAAATTGCTTCGTGGTTGCTAGCGTAAAGAGCCCTAGTGCTTTGTCAAACTGAAAACGAGGGTGCCATGGCCACGGCGGTACTCCGCTGTGGCCATGCTTGCTCGGCGATACCATGCCCACGCCGGAGTA
>CALMBE010000450.1 GCA_937860165.1 uncultured Planctomycetaceae bacterium | reverse complement strand
CATTGCCCAGCGTGGTAACCAACCGGGCGATTGCGCCGGAAGCCACCTGTGAGATTAAAGCAATACCAACTAGCATCGCTGAAAGAAAACATGAGAAATAGTTCCGCATCTGTTGTTCCGATTAATCACTTGCTGCCACGGGGCTCGATGATTATTGCCCCGAAAAGAACCTGACTGCATCATAACCCGAGATTCTGAAAAGGTCCATTTAATGGCAATACGTAAACTTTTGCGATTGCGGGAAGATGTGGAAAACTTGGGCAAAAATGACAGCTTTCCCCATGATATCGAGAGTTTTTCGACGAATCCCGCCCCTGGCGAGAACCCTTCCAACCGTTAAAATCGGCACCTCTCCCGCTTACCCTGTTCCGGGACAAACTTCCAGCCGGGAAACCGAAATTCCACGCTCGTTTCTCGCCCTCAAACCAAGTAGCAAACTCCCATGCCCGCTTTTCCTGAAATCAATCGCATTGCCTTTGAAGGCCCGCAGAGCAAGAACCTATTGGCGTTTCGCCACTACAATGCCGACGAAAAGGTCGAGGGTCGGTCGATGCGGGACCACTTGCGGTTTAGCGTGGTCTACTGGCACACGTTCCGCGGACAGGGTGCCGATCCCTTTGGTCCCGGCACAGCAGTGCGTCCGTGGGACGATGGGTCGAACTCGGTAGAAAATGCCGAGCGGCGGGCGCGGGTGGCCTTTGAATTTATCGAAAAATTGGGCGCACCTTTTTACGCCTTTCACGATCGCGATGTAGCGCCCGAGGGGGCGACGCTGGCCGAATCGAATAAGAATCTCGATGCGGTGGTAAAAGTGCTCCTGGAAGAACAAGCTCGCACGGGGATTCGGCTCCTGTGGGGGACCGCGAACTTGTTTAGCAATCCGCGCTTCATGCACGGGGCGGCAACCAGCCCCAACAGCGAAGTGTTTGCCTTTGCCGCAGCCCAAGTGAAGAAAGCCCTGGAAGTCACGCACGAACTGGGGGGGGCCGGGTATACCTTCTGGGGGGGCCGCGAAGGTTATCAGAATCTGTGGAACACCAACATGCCGCGGGAGCTGGACCACTTGGCTCAATTCCTGCACATGGCGGTCGACTACGCTAAGGAGATCGGTTTCAAGGGGCAGTTTTACATCGAGCCCAAACCGAAGGAACCGACCAAGCATCAATACGACAGCGACGCGGCAGCCTGTTTGAATTTCCTGCGGCAATACGATTTGCTGGACCACTTGAAGCTGAACTTAGAGACGAACCACGCCACCCTCGCCGGGCACACGATGCAACACGAACTCGAGGTGGCCGGTTCGGCGGGGGCCTTGGGAACGATCGACGCCAACACGGGTGATCTGCTTTTGGGCTGGGACACCGATCAATTTCCCACCGATATCTATCTTACGACCCAGTGCATGCTCTCGATTCTTAAGTACGGCGGACTCCAGACCGGCGGGGTGAATTTCGATGCCAAGGTGCGACGCGAAAGCTTCGAGCCCGTAGATTTGTTCCACGCCCACATCGGGGGAATGGAGACGTTCGCCCGGGGGTTAAAAATCGCCGCCGCGATCCGGGCTGATGGCCAACTCGAAAAACTGTTGCAAGAACGCTATGCAAGTTGGGATAGTGGCCTAGGTGCCGAGATCGAAGCGGGCAAACACAATTTCGGTTCACTCGAAAAGATCATGCTCGCCAAGGGGGAGATTTCCGGCAACCGCAGCGGTCGGCAAGAGATGCTGGAGAATCTGATCAACAGCTATCTGTAAAGTGGCTAGTGCATTGTCAAATCGAAAAATGAGGGTGCCATGG
>CALMBE010000449.1 GCA_937860165.1 uncultured Planctomycetaceae bacterium | reverse complement strand
GGGGCGATGTTAAGATGGGCAGCGACTGAGGCCTGGAGCGGTTTCCGGCTCAACCTAAATGGGAAATGTCGGTTTAGTAAACGCCCCTTCCTTTTCGATGAGGGAACCACCGTGGTACGTTCCAAGCACCAATTCCTGACTATCGTGCTCGTCGGCGGATTTGCATTGTTATTCGCCGCCGTTTTCTATCGCCAGCAGCCCAACGAGTCTCGTGCGGAATCGCCAAAGAATCCAGAAGCGGATGCATTCACGCTCGCCGCGACCAGTAGATCGGACGTGAAGTATCCTGACCCAACGTCTGCCGCGGACTCGGAAACCTATCTGAGGCAGAGTCCCGGAGCCCACGTGGACCGCGGCGATTACGATTGGGGACTCGGTGACGGGCACATCTCGAAGCTAATGCCGTATCCGCAGCCATCCAGCGAAGGTGACCGCACCCCGTTTGACCTTTGGCGATATGCTGGTCGCGGTACTTCGTCGTGGGGTTCACCCAACCTACGAATGTCGTGGGACGAATGGGTTCGACACTGCACCGAAATGAAGCCCAAGCTGATGGCCGAGTGCCGTGCGTACATGAACGGTCGGTACGACTTCAACGGCGAAGTAATTAAAGATCAGTTCATGTCAGGCGAACGCAAGCCCATTATGAAGGGACCGGTTGCGAGGCTGCCTCACGGAGTGTCTTCGCGGGAGGAGTTGGGCGCGCTGTCAGCCGCGGAGATCAAGGAACGCGACGTGTTCCCGTATAAACCATTGGCCCATCCGTTGCAAACGACTGCCCACATGCTATTTCCGGAGATGTGGCTGAAGTCTCACCCTGAGCACCGCCGAATCGACGTTGATCTCGATTTCCCCGATGAGTATTTGCCCGAGTATCCGCCGCCAATGTTTCTGACCAGCCACAAGGAGCTTGGCGACGTCACAAACGGACAGGAAGTAACGCTCGGCAACTACTACGAGATTTTCGACGGCTTGCTCACCGCCGAGCAGATGGAAGGTCTGAAGGAACTTTTGCGACCGTCACCCACCACATGGTTCAATCAATCAACGCATCGAGTCACTATGGAACCGAGTGCCGGCGTCGGTTGTTTTTCCTGTCACGTAAACGGTCATACGAACGGGGCCATCGAGTTGGCCCCAGACAGCCGGCCGAACCAAGCCCGTCTGCGGACCGATACTCCCACCATGCGCGGGAACTATAACCTCATGCAGCTTTCTTCCAAGCGCTCGATACGCAGTATGGATCACTTCGCCGAAGTCGAGGAGTACTTTGATGGAGACCCCGGAATGATGCAAGCGTTGGGACCGCGCGGGGCGCAACGCCAAATCACAAATCGCATGGGAGACTTTAACGCCATCCTCGATTTTCCTCCCGCCCCGAAGCTCACGCCGTTGATGACCCTCGACCGGACGCTGGCCAACGAACAGGAGTTACGTGGCGAAATACTGTTCAACGGCAAGGCCATGTGTATCAAGTGCCATAGTGGACCGGCGTTTGTCGACGATTATATGCACGACCTGCGCGTCGAGCGGTTCTTTGTGTGCCGGCCGGAGGGCCCCATCAAGACGTTCCCGTTGCGTGGCATCAAGGACTCGCCGCCATACCTCCACGACGGACGCTGCCCGACGCTTCATGATGCCGTCGAATTCTTCGACATCGTCCTTGAATTGCGTCTTACTTCGCAGGAGAAGGACGATCTGGTTGCCTACCTGCTTTGCCTGTAGCGGAGGACGGCGCATCGTCGATGAGTTGGCGATAGGGAGGGAAACCAATCCGAGAAATCCTTCGTTTGACGGCGCGTTGCTGCGGTCAGAACGACCGCGTTGTGTCAGATCGAGCGAGGAGATGAGTTTCCGGAGCGCTACATAGGCTGCCAAAACAGTGTCTTTTTCCCCACGAAGTGGTAGCTCTGACGCAAAGGGGATTCCCAGCGATTGGGCGTACCGCACCAAAGCGATCCGCATCTTGTGGTACAGCCGGGCGTCCGTCGGGAAGGCGATGGCCTTCTCCTGGACGGTCGTATCGACGTTCACTTGCTAGAGCTCTTGGGGCTTGAGCGCTTTCATCGCCAACGCAGTGTGGATCGTTGCTTCCAGAAGTGTTTCCAGACGCTCGGCTCCCACCCGCTTGCGCCACTTGCTCATCTTCGATGAATCCACCGGTGGATCGTGCTGCATGTACTGGCAGCCACAGAAGAACTGCCAATACGGGTTCTCGACCCAGCGTGCGACGACCGATTCGTCGCTTTCGTTAAACGCATGCTTGAGATACATCAGGCCAACCATCAGGCGGGTGTTCACCCCTGGTCGGCCCAGCTCGTCGGCGTAGCAGGCGTCGATGGCCAGGTCGAACTGTCGCCAGTCAATACGCTCGGCCAGCACGTAGAGTGGATGCTCTGGATTGAGAAGTTCGCTCAGGTGCGCGCCAAAGAGTTCACACTGCGGCGTCTGCTTTTTCGGCTTCATGGTTTGCCAGCTTTGGGGGACCAACGGATCAAAACCTGGCAAATTCTAGCGCCCTCAAACGTCCGTTGCACCCCCAAAATCCAAGAACTTCCGAGTTTTATCAGGGACGAGTACTTTAAGGCAAAGTCCCGTTCGGTCGTTTCTGTGAATACATGTCACGATCGGCGAGGCTGAGCATCTCTTCGAGATCCCCTGAAGTTTCGCTCGAGAGGGAAATGCCAATCGACAAGGAAACGGAGAGTTCTTCTTTGCCAATTTGCAGCGGTTGACAAGTTATTGCCAACAAGCGGTTCATGATCGGCAAGGCATCTTCATGCGTCCGGATCCCATCCAACAGGACAACAAACTCGTCCCCACCAAATCGTACAACCAGATCATCGTCTCGAAGTGCTTCTCGCCAGCGTTGTGCCAGAGTCGCCAACACTTGGTCTCCCGAAGCGTGCCCAAACCGATCATTGACCAATTTGAAGTGATTGAGATCCAAGAACAGAAGTGCATAGGGAGTAGGGCTCGAATTTGCTTCCGCTCTTCTTTGTGCTTGCCAAGTTTCAAGTGATCGTCGATCAGGGAGGTTTGTCACGGGATCGACATAGCCCTGCTGAGAAATCGCCCCGATGTTTTTGGTTGTCGGCTTGATCACCACCAGTAACTGGTCTGTTCGGCCTATCATCTGATGCACCTCTACGTTGTGATCAAGACGAGAGACATGTTCCTGTTCCGTATATTCTTCTACATCAGATTCGGCACTTTTCGGTGGAGTCGTAATAACTGCGAACCCCTGGGCGGATTCAGCAGCTTGCTTGGCAAGAGTCTGTAGATCGCATTCTGGCCACAACTCGTAGATAGTTAATTGAGACTGGGTTTCAGAACTCCCCCGAAACCACTTTACGAAACGCTGATTCATCGAGAGAATTCGGCCACTTGGGACCTCGATCAAGCCGAATCCCATCCCATCGGATAGTGCCTCGCATTCGGCTGCCGGAGGTCTTTCAGGGAATAATTCCCAATGCGGATTCATGGATGGAAACTCTGTCATGACAAGCCTTTACGTGAAGTTTGAATTATGCACAGTGGATCGCTTTTTTGCATGATAAAACTCGAATTACTACTTATGGGCTCAGTCGCACAAGATAAATTTCAAAAAAATTGAGAAAGGATTCGATTCTAAGGCCATGGGTTATTATAATCACACGGTCGAATGAGATCAGTGGTTGGTTGGTTTCGTTTGAGTCCTCCCCAGCGCAGTCTCGAAGGACGTGAAATCTATGCGGTTTCAAGTTTATTCGAGATCAAAAAGCCTACCTGACTGCGCGCTCAAACCCAACCACTGAAAATCTCGATGGTGGCGGCAAGCCAAGTTTCTTGCCGCAGGGAATTCACCAGCAGGCCCCCTGCGATGGGCAGTGGAATGGCGGCTGGATGGATGATGAGTTTGTTGGACACCACTCGATTAGCATCTTAAGAATTGATTCCCCATGAAGAACATCGCGAGATCGTTCCACAGCCGAGTATTGGCTAAATCACGGACTGCACACTCTTCGCTCATGTTGAGCGATATAGATATTCGCTTCGCCTCTGATTGCGAAAGAATGCGCGTTGATCGCAACGGTTCCGTGCTTTCAGTTTTGCTCATCACGCTTGCTAGTGAACATCAAGAGGAGAAAGATGTAGCACTCTTGGAACGCGTGCTAGAAGGTCGCCTCCGAGTGACCGACACAGCGGGGCAACTCAACGACAACAGGATCGTCGTTTTACTTCCCGACACCTCGGCGGAAGGTGCGTGGAAAGTGGCGACCGATATCAGTGAAGTCTATCCTCCGGGCGCCGAACGACCCGAGTGCGAAGTGATTACTTATCCAGAGAATTCCCATCGTCGGGGGAAAAATTTGAATCGAGATGCACAGGATGAAGTGCCTGAATTCGAGGACCCTCATGGTGCAAGCCAATTCTTTTTTACGGCTGCCACGCCTCTCTGGAAGCGGTTCTTGGATATTTTCGGAAGTCTGGTGGGACTCGTCGTGGTCGCGCCGATTATCGGCTTATCCGCGGTTGCTGTGAAACTTACTTCGCCTGGTGCGGCTTTTTTCTGCCAAGAGCGAGAAGGGCTAGGAGGGAAGCTTTTTTGGATTTGGAAGCTCCGAACCATGGTCGATGGGGCCGATGAACTGAAAGAGCAGTATCGCGAGTTCAGTCAGCAAGATGGGCCTGCTTTCAAAATGGTAAAAGACCCGCGCACGACGAGACTAGGAAAGTTCTTGCGGTTGACCAGTATCGACGAACTTCCTCAACTTTGGAACGTCCTCAAGGGTGATATGTCATTAGTGGGTCCTCGACCGTTGCCTACCGATGAATCTCAAGCCTGCCTGAATTGGCAGCGTCGCCGACTTTCGGTTGCCCCAGGCATGACTTGCACTTGGCAAGTGTTTGCCAGAGGGGACGTAACTTTCGAAGAGTGGGCTCGTATGGATTTAAGGTATGCCGAGAGAGTCTCGCTGTGGAATGATCTGAAATTGATATTTCTCACCTTACCCTCAATGCTACTACAGAAAGGGATGCGTTGATCGGCCATGGAATTAGGCAGATTTGCTGATAAGGTAGCTTCCATGGTATCGAATCACGAACAGCGCGTACTCCTGATTGTCCATCAATTGGATCCAGACTGCTCCATGGAATCCCGATTGAGTTGGTTTCGTGTACTTCACGCTGCCTCGGTTTATCCGACGACCGTCGTCTGTGCGCACGTGACCCCAAATTGTCAGTACCGCTTGAGCGACATGGCTCCTCGGACTAGGGTGCTGGAGTTGCCTCATTCCAGGTTCGAAAACTTTTTGATTCGCTTTGGTTTGTTCTATCTGGCCTATCGACTCTGGCATCATCGAGTTCTGCGAAGCGTGCAATCAATCCACAGGCGACAGCCCTTTTCTCTCGTCCACCAAGTGAGTTTTTGCGGGTATCGAGAGCCTGGCGAATGCTGGAAACTCGGGGTTCCTTTCGTTTGGGGGCCCCTGGGAGGCACACAAAACTTGCCTTGGAACTTTCTCTGGCAACTGGGGTTTCCCTCGGTTCTAGGCGAATTCTTCCGCAATATCGTCAATAGTTTTCAATTGCGATTCAGCTTGCGCGTTCGTCGGGCGATGCGAACCGCAAGCCTCGCCTTCGCGGCCAATCGAGCAGTACAACGCAGCATCCTACACACTCACGGTCGAGAACTACCAGTACAGCTAGAAACGGGGATCGATAAGATCTCAAGCACACCTCGTAAGCTGCGGGTGGCAAAAGCTCCTTTGAAGATTCTTTGGGCCGGACGACTTGAAAGCTGGAAGGGATTGCCACTACTGCTGAAGGCACTGGCCCAACTCCCTGCCGAGGTTGCTGTAGAAGTGCGGATTCTGGGTAATGGGAAGCTGGCAAATTCATTTCGCAAGTTGTCCGATTCGCTGGGGCTCTCCGAGAAAATCACT
Source organism: uncultured Planctomycetaceae bacterium (assembly GCA_937860165.1). Classification (GTDB taxonomy): domain Bacteria; phylum Planctomycetota; class Planctomycetia; order Pirellulales; family Lacipirellulaceae; genus Bythopirellula. Next base: position 4,060 of record CALMBE010000449.1, on the reverse strand, counting down.
TGGGAAGGCTGGCCCCCGTATACCTCACGCGATACTTATTACGAGTGGGCCGATGTGTTAGCCTTCACCAGTCTCCGCGATACTTCGGGAACAGGACTGCTGGAAGCCTTGGCAGCCGGAGTTCCTATAGTGGGCCTCGACCATCAAGGGGCCCACGACATCATGACTCCTGAGTGCGCCGTGGCGATTCCGGTCGAAAATCCGGTCCAGGTAGCCGCAGACTTTTCTAAAGCAATCGCGAATATTTCGCAGGATTCCCATCTCCTGCTCATGATGAGTCGCTGCGCCCGAGAGCGTGCCCAGCACTATCTTTGGGAGGGAATCGGCGAACGAATGCTCGCGGAATACGATTTGGTGTTGGCGAAAATGCCGATTTCCAGCGCGGTCGTTTCCCGCGACCCAAGCATTTTTGATATCCCGCCTCGCCACGCACAAACAGTTGCATTCCGCGGCGAACCGTGAATTAAGACACGGTACTGGAATTGGCGAGTGAAATCGCATCTTGGTAGATTCCCATTAGCAGATCATAGTTTCGTGGAGCGGTATACTTGGCGAGAAAGTCTTGCCGAGTCTTTTCCCGCAGTTGGTGTCTGCTGGCTGTGTCCTCGAAAAACTTGGATACGCACTCTTTCAAGTCTTGCGCGTTGCCGGGCTCGAAGAGCTCGCCATTGATTCCCGGCAGGACAGTTTCGCCCATGCTACCGATTCTCGAAGCCAGCACGGGCGTGCCCATGGCCATCGCTTCCAATTGCACCTTGGGCATTCCCTCGAACCAGAGGGAAGGAAGCATCAGACAAGTGGCATCTCCCATGAGTTGCTGGACTTCGCTGGGTTGTTTCCAGCCCAAGACTTGAATGCAGGAGTTCTCCGCTGCGGCTTGCTCTGCCAGTCCGCGCAATGGCCCGTCACCCACGATTTTCAACAGCGGCGGATTCTGTATTTCTCGCCAAGCGGTCAGGAGAGTATCGATGCCCTTTTCCGGGGAAAGTCTACCGACAAACAGGGCAAAGTCGCCGGTGCCACTTCCTACTTCAGGAATTGGGTCGATGAAATTTGGTTTAATAGCAATTCGATCTGCGGGAAGTCCCCCTTCGATGAACACGTTTTTACCATGTTCGGTGAAGACGCAGTACCGATGAACCATCTTTCGCCAAGTCCCCAGAATCCGATGAGTGGTCAACATGGAAGCCACCGCTGCGCTGGCGAGGAGGTTGCCCCGATAACACTTGTGAAGCACGGCAGGAATGGGGGCCGGCCACCGCATGCAATCCGTGCAGAGTTTCCCGTTACGCATCAAGTAGCTGCCGGGGCAAAGGAGTCGATAATTTGCCAGGGTTTGTACCACGGGCACCTGAAACTCTCTGGCGGCATAATAGATCGCGGGCGAGATCAGCGGAAACGTATTCATGGCATGTAAGAGGTCAAATCGCTTGTCCTTTAACAGGGCACTCACTTCACGCCGACTGCGAGAATTCCAGATTGTTTTTGCTGCTGCGGAAAACTTGCTCATCTGGTTGATTTCGTCATTGTGAAGAAAGTATTCCTGCACAATGTGGCCATGAGCGCGCAAGAGACCGATTTCATCTTGTGCGGCAACATCTTCACCACCCGGCTGCTGATATTGATTGTGGCAGTATAGAATTTTCATGTTCACCGACTTAACATGTCTGCTGTTGGGCAATCAATTGCCAAGAATGGTTGGTCAATTGTCTGGGGCTTCGACGACGGCGCGCGATTGCTGTGCATAGTGAATTCCATTTGCGGCACCGATGAGCGCAAAGAGCGGATGCATGAAGTTGTTTCCGCACACTAGTGGATTATCTACGAATGCTAATAGTAAGAACGCAATGAATCCCATGTGGGCAGCAGCAGCAGGCCAGTTCCCATTGAGGGGAGATGTCGCCAGGATGTGATGCAAGTTCCAGAGCGTTCCCAAGGATGCGATCAAGAACAGCGCGAGGCTTACTAGCCCCCCTTCGAAGGAAAGCCTGAGATACTCATTGTGGGGTTTGTCCATCGGCGCCCACACTTTGTAGACAAACTCGGCAGACTCGCCAGAGCCATGTCCGAAAATCGGTTTTGCACAGGCTTCCTTGAATATCTTCGGCCAAGCTTTGAACCGGCCTGAACTGTCAAAGCGCCCTTCGACCACATCTTCCAAACCACCTTTGCCAGAGAAACCAGTCTGCTTGGCAAAAAAACGTTCTTGGATGATCGGTGTATTGAATGCGACCAGCATGATGAGCATGGCGAAACCAACGACCACTATCCGCGAGGACAAACTCACCAGCCGTGGGTGGAGAATCCAAAGCACGATCATCAAGAGAGAAACCATGCGTCCGCCGGAGATGATCGACACAATGAGCGAAGACGCCCAAGCCAAACTAGCGACGACGGGCATGTTCCGGAATTGTGCGAGAAAAATCGCTCCCACTATCAATAATGTCATTGCCGCAGGACGTTCGGCAAAGCCAGTATAAAGCCCCTTGGTTTGACCCTGGACGGCTTTTCCGGGGCCAAATAGGAAGTACACTCCTACAATTCCAACAAACAAACTGGCAGCCAGATACATCCAATTGGTTTTCTTCATTTCGTCTTCATTGCGAACGGCGAACGACGACACGATCCCGACCACGAAAAAAACGGACATCTGTACCGCTGGCTGAAGGTTATCAATTGGATTCAAGTCGCTCCAGAAGAACGAAAGAAATGTATAAAAGTAGAATGGTGCCCACCACATCCAAGGAAAAGTGATTTTGTGGCTGCGATCCTTGAGGACAATCGCATGGATTCCCAAAGCGAGCGTTAACATCCAGAGCAGTCCAGTGTGGCGCAGTTTCCCGACAGCGATTCCTCCAAGACAGGAAAGGGCGGCAACCCACGGAATCGAGTACAAGAGCAGAGAGTCGAGGCGCCACCGATTCATGGGAGTTTCGCTATTTGTGCTTTCTAAGCGTGATGTTGTGAAGTGGGGCTGGCCGTAGATTTTACTGATGGAACCGAGGTCTCACGCAAGAAGTACACAAACATCATTCCAGAAGCAGCCACGTCGGCAATCGCGAGGGCGGCTGATGCTCCGACCACTTTGTAGCGCGGGATCAGGACCAGTGCGATCACCGCGGTTAATACAAACCTCACGACGTTGACCCAAGCGACGAATTGTGGTTTATCGAGTGCTAAGAGCCCATGCTCGACCGTCTTACAATTAGCCTCTGCGAACACGGCAATGGCCAGGAGACTAATGGTCAACTGTTGACCTCCGTACTGTTGCCCAAAGAGGAATTGCAAGATGGGCGCCCCCAGGAGAACGAGCAAAATTAGTATGGCGGTTACTCCGGCCATCATAAATTTGAGGTTTTCCCAAACTACTTGGCGGACGCGAGGAGCACCCCCTTCGGAAAAGGCATGAGAAACCCGAGGGGCGACAATATTCATCAGCCCTAGGACAAATGGGTTGTTTAGCATTACCACTGAAAAACTAGCGACGAATTGTCCTGCGAGATTTGTCCCGTGCAGCGCCGCCAAAATCCACACTAATATCTGGTTGTGAAGGGCATAAAAGGCTTGGGCCGCGAGAACCAATTTGCCAAAGTCCCAGTTTTCTGAAAAGTGCGATTGCCAGTGTCGGGTTAGACTAAAGGTCTTTCTTTCTTTCCATAGCCAATAAATCGAGACAACTGCACAGGACAATCCGATGGACCACTGCCCGGCGATCCCTGTCACTCTGCCCCGCCCAATTGCAGCAGCAAGCACCCCTGCCTGCACAACAAAAGCAATCGCGTCGTAAGCGATCAAGCCTCGCAGATCCATTTGCAAGAGGTAATGTCGCCGAATAAAAATTCGCACTAAGAAGAAAAAAATCGTAAAGCATATCACCCACAGAACAGAGGGTAGACCCGACGGCATTAGATCCCCCCCGCCTAAGATTGCTCCGACGAGTGCCAAAGTGGTAACTGCGGAAAGCAGCACCGTATGGAGCAAGGCACTCCCGGTGTAATCTGCTAATGTCCCCGGTTCTCGACGCGAGGCACGAAAGATGTAAGGAAAGCAAACTACCGAT
>CALMBE010000448.1 GCA_937860165.1 uncultured Planctomycetaceae bacterium | reverse complement strand
GCCGGAGTACCAGCGTGAGCATGGCACCCCAAAATAGCTCTTTGACAAAGCCTAGAGTTTAGCCAGTCCTGGGCACATACCTCGGGTGCAATCAGCACCGGGGACGGTTTGCTTTCGGCACTGTTTTTCAAACTTGGCTCGACATCCCCCGCATTTGTCCAAGTGTCGCTCGATCCGCTGCACCAACACGGCGTCGTTGATCGGGAGGGTTTTTTGGAGGTGGTCGCGATATTCGTTGAAATGACCTATGCACTCCGAGCAGGACATACGCTCACTGGCATTGGCAGACTTCGGTCCGAGCACACCATACGCGACGAGGCCACCGACAAGCATCGCCGAGCCGATTGCGATCGAACCAGCCATGACAAAAAAGTAAGGACTTCGACGCGTTGCACGAAGTTGCTGTTGCAGGTGGAGCAACTCCCCCTGCGGACAAGCCTGCCAATCGCGATCACAATTGGAATCGGTATTCACAAGAAGACCCAAGTAAACGTGCGTTCTAAATATTCTTTCAGCCCGCAAGTTGCGAACACTTACAGACTGCTACAATTATCGTTGAATCACAAAACACAAACTGTATGGTAATTCACAATGCCTCTAATTGGCAATTCAAGAACTTTCCGCGAGTCCTCCTAGCCTGGGCACCGGCTTGTCGACGCTCCCCGCGAGGAAATTAACATCGGTCAGTACAATTTTACGTCTACCGACTTCAATCCGCCCCTCGGACTGCAATTCCCCCAGGACTACGGTCACCGTCTCGCGGGTACTACCGATGATGCTCGCCAAGTCTTGATGCGAAAGCTTTACTTTGAGCTCGATTCCTGTCGCAGTGGGCACTCCGTATTGCTCGGCCAATTCCAGCAACAGGTGGATCAGTCGCTCACGGTTCGAACGAAATAGAAGGTATTTGAGTCGGCTCTCGATGCGTCGGCGCCGCAAGCCAATCAGCCTGGTGATCCCCATGGCCAGCTCGGGATTGCGTGCCAATAATTGTTCCATCACCTCTTTAGGTATCAATAATACGCTGGAATTCTCGGCTGCCTCGGCAAATTCGTCACGATGAGTGGACCCAGTGAGGGCCAATTCGCCGAACAATTCACCAGGATCGATTAAGGCTAAAATTGTCTGTTTTCCGTCCTCGTTACTGCTCCCGATCTTGATTCTACCCTCGGTAAGAAGCAAGATTGCATCCGCCTGGTCTGCCGGAAGATAAACCGACGTCCCCCGAGGGAACTTTCTCAAGCGGCAGCGTGACTCCAGGGCTACGAGTTGGTCCGTAGGGAGTCGCTGGAAGAGATCGCAGTGTTTTAAGTACCAGTGGCGTTCAAGCATGGAGCTTAAGTCAATTGGGATTTCGCACGGAAGGAGGGGGTGAGGGAACCAGGCAGGGACGTCAGACTTATTGTAGCGATGGAGGACAGGTGAGGGAAGATAGAGTTGAGGAGCAATCTGCAGTTGACCGCTACTTAAGATCCCGTTTTCCAATATCCACCCAGGGCGTGATCGAATCGGGCGGCTTGCCCCATGCGATCCGTATTGAAAATCCCTGAGCGATACACCTCGTGCCCCATCACCCAAGTGCGGACGGGCCAGCCCGTGAGAGTCTCTCCATGCCAGGCACTCCAACCACATTTGGTGAGTTGCTGGTCGTTGCGGACTTGCTGACTATGGTTCAAATCGACTAGGACCAAGTCGGCGTCATATCCCACGGCAATTTGACCCTTTTCGACAATATCCCAAACGCGCGCCGGGGCCTCGCACATCCAGTACACCACTTGCTCCAACGTGCATTTCCCCGTGTGAACTTGGTTTAGCATCAAGGCCAAACCGGTTTCCACCCCCGGCATTCCTGAAGGGGACTGGGGATAGGGTTGGTTCTTTTCCGAGAGTGTGTGCGGTGCGTGGTCCGTGGCAAGTACCTGAATCTTACCCTGCAAGAGTGCTTGCCAGAGTCGTGCGTTGTCGTCGGAAGATTTCACCGAAGGGTTGGTCTGCAATAGCGTTCCCAGCCGGGGGTAATCATCCGTGTTGAAAAACAAATGGTGTGGACACACTTCAGAAGTAATAAGGTTGCGGTGATCGGCGAGCAAGGGGATTTCGGCTGCGGTGGAAACGTGCAGGACATGAAAGCGATGGCCGTGGCGGTACGCCAGATCCAATGCACGGCCAGTGGCGGTCACAGCGGCCGTCACATCGCGGATGCGCGAATGATCGGAGACATCGTTAGTACCTGCGAAGCGCGATTTATTGGCTTGGACCGTCTGCTCATCCTCGCAGTGCGCAGTGATCGGCAAAGTCGTCTCGGCGAAGATGCGTTCGAGTGCCTCCTGCGAATCGACGAGCAAGTCGCCAGTGCTAGAACCAATGAAAATCTTGATGCCAGGGGTATCGGTGGCTAGTTGCAATTCACTGAGATTGTCGGGAGTGGCTCCAATGTAGAAGCCATAATTCACCAGGGACTTAGTAGCTGCCAGTTCGCACTTGGCGGCAAGTCGCTCGCGGGTTGTGGTACTCGGAATCGTGTTGGGCATTTCAAGAAAGGTCGTGATGCCTCCCTTGGCACAGGCCCGCGAGGCCGAGGCCAGGTCTTCTTTATGGGTTAATCCGGGTTCGCGAAAATGGACTTGGTCATCGATTACACCTGGAATGAGGTGCAGGCCAGCGGCGTTTACGACTTCGTCTGCAACCGAATGAGAAGCGGGATCGATCGCGACAATTTTCTCCCTTTCGATGAGTACCGACACCCGTTCGGTACCCGAGGGGAGGACCACGTCGGCATTTTTGATAAGGGTTTTCATGGTGGGTTTGTCAGTGGTCTGTGGTCGGTGGTGGGAAGAGGCGCGAGTTTCGAGTTGCGCGTTAATTCGTATCTTCCGCCCTCCGGGCGCTGACGATTACGGCTCGCCTGATTACTTTCTTCCCCTTTCCTCACTCGCTGCGCTTGCCATGATTATTGCTTGAGGCGAAGTTACTTAGCCAGCCTTTTTTCCGGAAAAACATTATTTGCCCCGCAGCAATTGAAATCATGACCAACAGGACAGTCGGATACCCGAGCCACCAATTGAGCTCCGGCATATTCCAGCGAGAGACTTGCGTATTGAAATTCATCCCGTACCCCCCCGCCACGAAACTCAGGGGCATAAAAAGTGTCGAGATCACGGTTAAGACCTTCATGATTTCATTCATGCGGTTGTTGACTTCCGAGGCATGGAAATCGCGCAGATCGGAGCAAGCATCCCGGTGGTTTTCCAGCGTGTCGAGGATCTGGACTGTGTGGTCGTGGCAGTCACGCAGGTATATGCTTGTTTCCTTGTTGACGAGCCATTCACTCCTGTTTGCTAGGGTGTCAACGGCTTCGCGAAGAGGCCAGACTATCCGCCGCAATAACCGCACATCATGGCGCAAACTGTGCAGGCGCGCGATATAGGCGCGAGATACTCCGCGGTCGATATCGCTATCGAGTCGGTCGACTTGCTCGCCAATTTTTTCCAAAGTTGGGAAGTACGAGTCAATCATCGCATCGATGAGGGCATAGAGCAGGTAGTCGGTCCCCAGATCCCTCATTGCCCGCCCTGTGAATTGCATGCGGTGACGAATGGTGTCAAAACAATCGCTGGGACTTTCGCGCCAGCTAATCAGGAAATCTTTCCCGATGAAAAAACTAATCTGCTCGAGGGTGTGTTTCTTGCCGCGACGGGGGCATTGGGCCACCACAAAGAGGTGGTCTTTGTAATTCTCGACCTTGGAACGTTGCGGGATGGTTACGATGTCTTCCAGTGCCAGTCGGTGGATGCCGAACGACTGGCCTACTTTTTCAAATAGCTCGGCGTCTCCCAAGCCGACGATATCGACCCACATCACGGGGTGTTTGCCACGAAGTTGTTGGGCGAGTTCAATCGTGCAATCCGCGAATTCTTCGAGTTCCTTCGGACCGTAGGTCGTCACGCGAATGTGCGGAGGAATCGCTCCTTCGGGGACGTTAATCGACCCTGGCCTAGCGCCGGGCGAGAGCTTGTGTCGAAAGCGATTCATGAACATGCTGGCGGTGGAGTCGTGCGTTTTAGTTGCCATGGGCTGCTTTCTAGTGGGTGAATGAATGATTCGAGCCAGAAACACTGGGATTTCAGAGCGTGGGGGGTGGCGTTGCCATTTGGACAACTATCGGCTGAGTTGAATTGAAGTGAACATCTCGCTGGGGGAATGCGAACACAATGTTTTCCTCGGCAAAGAGTTGCACAATCAGGAAACGAACCGCACTTTCGATTTGATAGCGTTCCATCATCGTGCGGCACCGAATCCAGAAATGAACCTCGAATTCTAGGGCACTCTCACCGAAGTTTTTGAAGAGCACTATCGGCGGTGGCTCTTTTGAGGCGCGACCAGTCTCCACGACCGCTCGACGCAGCAATTGTGTCACGGTAATAGGATCGGAAGTATAAGTGACCCCCACTTTGACAACGGTTCTAACTTTGTCGCTCGACAATGTAAAGTTGACGACAGTGTCTTGAAGAAAGGTGCTATTGGGCACGATGATGTCCAGGTTGTCTCCAGTGCGGACCCGTGTGCTGCGGGCGCCGATGTGCTCGACATTGCCGTAGAGCTGTCCGACTTGGATCAGGTCCCCCACTTTGACCGGTCGTTCAGCATGTAAGATGAGTCCGCTGATAAAGTTGTTGATAATGTTCTGACTTCCGAAACCAATGCCCAAAGCGACTGCTCCACCAAGGACGGTGAATGCCGTCAAAGGTACATTGATACTGTGCAACACGAGTAACGAAAACAACACAATCAATAGGTAATAAAACAAGCTCTGGATCGTGGCGGCCGCGCTGGCGTCGATATCGAGTCGTTTCAGGATATGTTTTCCTAGCCACCGACTCAGTGTTTGCGCGACAAGGAATCCGGCAATCAGGATCAGAATTGCCTTAACTACCTTGGCAATCGTTAATGGATGGTCCTCAAAGTTAGCAAGTTCGTAGTTCCAAAGGTCATTGGCTTTTTCACCTAGGAACAGGAGTCGCTGTTTCGCTGAATTGGCTAGGGAATCACTGGAAAGGTCACTGAGTAGTTTCTGGAGCAATTGCTGGCAGCGGACGATGCCACGAAGATTCTGTTCTTGATTCTCGATCAAGCTCTGCAAGGTGTCCGTCTGTTGGTTGAGCCAATAAGTTGCGGGGGATTCCGGATCGGCAGCCCGGAGCCGCTCCTGAATCGGTGAAAGTTGGCCCCGCAGGTCCTCTAATCGAGTCGTCGCATTGCGATACTCCGAGGCCAACTCGGAAAGGTCTTGTTCTGCTTCTTCAGTCCAGAAAAGCCTGTCATTGCTTGTAGGCTGCCCAACTGCTATTTGTTGCCGTCGTTGCCAACACTTGCGGATAACATCCAGGCGATCCAGTTCGACTTGCAAGATGGCGGACTTTTCATCCAAGTTGCGTCGTCCCAACTGGTGGGCCAGCAATTCCTCTTGGAGCAATTCTTTGTCTCCCTTGCCTGCATCGAGTTGCCGTTGGGTCCGCATCCACTGTTCTTCCAGATATTTGCGCTTGGTATCGCTCCCTTGGGCTTCGGACAAGGCCATCCGAAGCTGACTTGCCTGTTGGTCAAGCTCCTGTTGAATCGCGCTGAGCTGGCGCAGATCGAACTGGGCCTTCCCCGCCAGATAATTTGCTTGTTCCCGGAGTTGAGTGACACGGATTTCCTGGACTTCGCGGGACAGCCGAGCGTTGTGAAGTTCGAACTCACGGAGGCGAACAATGGCTTCGGAAAGTTCGCAAAAGAGCGTTGACTCGGTGAGTGTTTGGGCAAGCGGAATCTGCTGCGCGTCGACGCGATTGGTCTCGAGGGCTTCCTTCGCCAGCCGTCGCGCACTGTCGCGAGCCTTGAATTCGTTGCGGGCATTGTCCAATTCCGTACTGGCATCTTGGATGCGGTCTTTCCGTTGAACTAAACGACGATTTTCGTTTTCCAAGTTGTCGCGGGTCGTGTCTAAGAGGAGGATGGAAGTAGCTTCGGAATCAGGGACTCCCGCTTGGAGGAAGTTGTCAAGTTCGGACTGCTCTTTGTGGCGGCGAGTCGTTGACTTTTCGAGGTCATCTTCGGCGGAGGCAATCTGAGTCAGCGCAAGTTCTATACGCCCTAGGATTTCAATTTGGCGAATGATCGTACTCGCGGGCTCCTGCCCCGTTTCCTTGGCTTGATCGATCAGTACTTCGAGAGGTTCTAGACGCTGCTTGGTCTCCTCGAACCACTTTTCAAGAGTTCGCTCTTGAACTTTCGGGGCAGCGGCCTGGGGGGACTCAGCGACAGGGCTGATCGCCGAAATCTGAGCGAGCAGCGAAAGCTGGAAACTCGGACACTCTTCGATATCCATCAACAATGCGCACCAAGCGATGAGTATTTTGCTTAAGAATGTTAAACAGAAATTGCTGCGACAGTCGATCACGCGTAATTCTCCCTATCCAATTTCAGGATTCCCTGCTAGCACGGCTGACCTCTTGATTCCTAGCAAGATAGCCCGTCACGGATCAACGACAAACACCAGCTTGGGCTTCGGAAAAGGCTTTTTGGGGGCGAAAATAGCAATTCGCCGCACTAGGGGGCTTGCGCAGGTCGAACTGCCGACTTCGTTTGATAACCGACGACTTCGAGGGGCTCTTCGTCGCTCAGCAATTCACAGAGGTTTACGTCCCGGAGAACTTCACTCACCAGCATCGGTTTGCCGTCGACGAGTGCCCAGCGATCGACCAGGCGGATTCCGTGGCTGTAGTCGACGTAGCTCTCGACATGGACCGTGGTAAGCGGCTGAATGGGATTGCCATCAAGTTGGTGCCAGCCATAAATGGCGACGTGGCCCAGGCGATCCAGAAGTTGATTGGTGACCACGACATCTTTCTTGATTCCTGCCACAAGTTGACCGAATCGCGATTCGTGCCACTGACCTTGGATCAGTCGGTGGTGTTCCTGAAAAGTGGCCAACGCTTCCCGGTTTTCCGTCATGGGCTGGGGAGCTAGTCTTACCTTAGCAGCGGAATAAATGTCGTCCACCATCTTCTTAGGAACAATTCAAAAATAACTTCGGCATCTTTCTCTTCGTGCAAGCCGGAAGTAATTTTACCA
>CALMBE010000447.1 GCA_937860165.1 uncultured Planctomycetaceae bacterium | reverse complement strand
GCGATACTTCGATCCAAGAATTTCCTGGCTACATCAACAATCTGGGAATCAAGAAAAGCAAATTTCAGAGTCGGGCAAGTTGGGTAGTCACTTTGTTTCCCTATGTCGAGCAAGTTCAATTGGGAGAACAATATAGCAGTGGTCAGATACCCGACGCGGGTCCCAATCCCGATGCGACACCTCAATTGGAAATCTTGATTTGTCCGAGCAATCCCCCGACGAATCCTACAGACCCCTTGCTGTCGTATGTGTGCAATGCAGGCTATCGCTATTCTTGGAAACGCGTCTTTAATGCTGATCCCAAACTTTCTTGGGAGAATTCGGCGGATGGACTGTTCTTTGACAAGACAAGGACTGAAGACTTGCAAGAATCACCGCCTCTGGGAGTTTCTTGGGATAGTGTGGAAGACAAACGCGATAATCCTGCTCGGGCCCCATTTGCTTCAATGAGCATGGCCTATATCCAATCTAAGGGAGATGGCACGAGTAAGACCATGATGTTCTCCGAAAGCTTGGCTTCGTTGTTTTGGACTTATCCGGCAAGCGACTACAACTTGACTCCGGACCGAAACTATCACTTTGGCTTTACTTGGGTTCAGCCCGATGATGCGGCAAATGACATTCGTACTCGCGTAAATGGCAGCAAGGAAGTTGCAAACTATACGAACTTCGCGGAAATGGACAACGGACCGCCTTCATTTCCGGCTACCCCGCCGACTATTTCTCCTACAAGCGAGAATCCATTGCCTCGCCCAGGGATTGCCTCGAGCTTCCATCCTGGTGGGGTAAATGTAGCGTTTGCGGGTTCGCAGGTCTCCTTTGTTACGGATCAAATTGAGCCCTTTGTGTATGCTCAATTGATGACGTCGAACCACAAAAAATCTGGTTTAGTGGGAGATGCAACCTCGATTGAACCCGCTGACGGCGAGTATTAATCCGCACAGAAGTGCTCTTTCATAGTCCATCCGCCAACGCCCAGGGGTTGCCACCTTAGTTTATACCAAGTTTTACGTAGGGTTTCTGGAAGGAGTTCGTGTGTGCTGTCATCGACTTCGTGCGTAGTAACCTTCGAGCGCGGCAGAGGAGTCGCGCCAGTTTCTTGGCACGGAGGTAGCGAGATGGGATCCCACGATTCATTTGGCGAGATTCATTAGGGGGCGGCTCAGCTGGGCAACAAGGCCCGGACACGGCGATTGGCGACTGGTAGTGGTCTGCGACCGGGGGGGCGATACCTTTGAGGAGTTGGAACACGAACAGCGCAGCGGACGGCGGCTGGTCATCCGCGCCCAACACGATCGGCAGATTCTTGTTGGGCACGAAGGAGCGAGTGACATCCAGTACCTGCAATCGACATGGCATCGACAACCGGCCATGGGAAGTTTCACGCTCGACGTTCCCGCGGCGCCTGGTCGTGCGGCGCGCAAGGCCAAGCTGTGCGTGTCGTCCGCTGCCGTTCGCTTGCTTCCTCCCCAGCGACCTCGGGGCGATCACAGCCAGCAGCCCTTGCCGTTGTGGGTGGTGCGGGAGGATTGGAGCATCCACGAGTTCTTCCTGGCGTTGGCACGTCTCGGGGGACACCAGAACCGGAAGGGCGACAAACCTCCCGGAGGGCTCGTTCTCTGGCGCGGCTGGTCAGCCCTCCAACTGCTTGCCGCCGGAGCCCAGGGGGAACGACTACGACAAAAACTTGGTATAAACTAAGGTGGCCACCCCTGGGCGTTCGAGAAGCGTTGAATATATCGAGAATTACCGCTCAAAACGCCGTCGGCCGAGCGCTGTTAGCAAGCAAGCTGCTGCCAGCAATGCTGTCGAGGGTTCCGGTACCGAGGTCACCGAGAGTGCGCTCGAAAGGCTTTCATCCGTCTCGCCATTCAACTCACCGGAAAGTTCGTCCGAGAGCGTGTTGTTAGCCAGTGCCGATTCGATCATCGCCTGCGAGGTGTTCACCACAAACGCCCGCTCGACAAAGACCAAGTGATCGCCTTCCAATATTGGGATATTACTACTTCCAACTCCACCTCCCGGTATAGCAGCAGTATCCAGGCCTTGAATGAGATCCACAGTTGCCATGTTAATTATTTCAGCAAATGGAACAAACTCACCAATTGATCCGCCAGGATCAAGAGCAGGAATATCATTGAGATTTACAAAAAAGCTGCTAGTCGCCGAATTAGGACCAGCAGCGCTCAGTGCCATGGAGACCGTAGTTCGACTGTTTGTAAGACCTGCAGTATCGAAATCAATGTTTCCGTCACCATCTTGATCTACTATCAAGGCGTCGAATGTTGGCACTGAGGAGAACTGATTAAAATTCGATGGCAAGGTTAGGAACGTAGCTCGAAATCCCCCCATTTGCATTACAAAATTTGAATCGGCACTCCGTGGATCGACTTCGTTGACGCGGTTAATCACCGTCTTGTCGTATCGCCCAGCCATCACATAAGCGAGCATGTTATCGACATGGCCCTGCAAGAATGGATTTCCGGTGGGGTTGAGTTCCATGTCGAACGTGCCGACGTTGGTGTCGAACCGGATGGTTTGGGCCGAGAGACCCGAGGTCGCTAAGGCGAGCACAAATGTAGCACTGAGAATACGCAAAATCATGGAATGCACCGCTGGGGTGAAAGAGTAACCTGCCAGAAAGTTCCGCTACCTCCACCCTATTCGCCTGGACCGCCAACGTCAAGAAATTGGCAGCGAGCCGGGTCGTCCCCGCCCCCGGCGCTTCCTCCACGTCCCAGTAAAAACCCAAATAATCGGAACAACCGGGGGCAGACCAACGTGTTGGCGTAGGTGCCCTCGCCCCGGCTCGCGGCGAATAGGCTCGCAGGGGGTTATTTGGTTGCCACGATCCGATTGAAGTGCAACCGCACTTCGCCTGCCACCACGCGTCGCACCCCTTCCACGAGACACCGGGGTTCATTCTCCTCCTGCCCGATTTCGACGATGGACTCGACCGAGGTGCCTGGTGGGACACTAAAGGTGGATTGATTGATGATTTGGTTCCCCGCATCGAGCTCCGGAATGATGAAATGGCACGTCGCCCCGTAGGTTAGCATTCGCACCGCGTAGGCATCGTGGTAGGGCCGCATCCCGGGAAAGCTCGGCAAGAGTCCGTGATGCAAATTGATAATTCGCCCCCCCGCGTATTTCCAGACACTTGCTGGAGGGAGAATCCGCATGTACCGAGCCAACACGACGTAGTCGATCGTGTGTTCGTCGCACAGTTCGATAAACCGTTCGTCGTCGGCTTTGCCCTCGCTATCGCCGACATCTAGCCACGGGATGCCAAACTCCTCGGCGAGTCCCTGGCAAGCTTTTCGATTGCTAAGCATGACCGCCACTTCCGCGGCAATGTGGCCGCTCTGGACTGCTTCCAGGATCGCGCGGGGGGTTTCGGTGCGATAGGTCGCACAGAGTGCCAACCGGGGTTTGCGTTGCGTGATGTCCGGCGACCAGGTGCGAATCGAGAGCCCCGTCCGCTTGCTGATATCACGGGCTGCTTGTCTTAAATCAGAAGCTCGCTGCGGATCGAGTTCCACGCGGGTGAGCATCGAAAAAACCGACTCCGCGTCGTGATCGAACATCTGGATTTCGGCGATATTGGCCCCCAGCTCGGTCACGCAGTGGACGATCGGGTCGGCCAAGCCCCGATTATCGGGACCAACGGCAGTTATCACAAATTGCATAGCAATTCACTTCCTCGGGAAATCTTGACCAGTTTCAGCCTTTAGCGTATCGCATCTCGTCGGAGGTGTCACCGTGACGTTGAGGGTGCAGCGAATTGTTCGGAAAAATCGTCACATTCGGAATTCCCTTCAGACACTTTCTGCTGCTGAACCGGTAACAAAAACCTAATCTTTCAAGACCCCTTACCCCGCCTTTCGAAACCCATTCTCCCGCAGAACCTCGCGGTGACTTGGGCTTCCCCGCCACATTCCCGCAATTGCCATGAACACTCCCACGGAAACATCCCAGTCCAGCGAGTCTCTCGCTCAAGTCAGAACTGGTAGCGATTTGGACTCATTGCTTGATCGAATCAATCGCTTAGCAAACGGCGAAGAATCGCAGGACAGCATTCCCGTACCTTCCACACACACCTTGTCAGGGAAAACCGAGAGCCCTCAGTTCTCCGCACGACCTGCTATTGTCTTAGCACCCGCGGAACCTGAGCAACATTCCAAGAAACGAAATCAGTGGACTCCCCCCGAACCCAAGTCGCTCGCCGAGGCAGCGATTTCCGAAGGCCAACTCGAAGATCTGATCCTCAAGTGCTTGGGAGCCTGCGGAGATCTCTCGGGGCATCAATTGAGCGAGCAACATGCGATTCCCTTTCGTTTAATCGGCCCCGTGCTACAAAGCCTAAAACTAGCCCAGTTGGTTGGCTATCGCTGTGCGGCCCCCATGAACGACTATGTCTATCAGCTCACTGAATTGGGGCGCGAACGAGCGAAAAAACTTACCGAGAACTGCAGTTACTTTGGAGCTGCACCTGTTTCTCTCAAGTCTTATATCGAAAGTGTTGCCGAACAAACGCTCACTAAAGTGCATCCGACCAAGGCAGACTTGGAACGCGCCTTTTCTGATCTCTTGGTCAACCAAAACATGCTCCGTAGATTGGGGCCAGCGGTCAACTCAGGGCGAGGCTTGTTCTTGTTCGGATTTCCGGGTAACGGTAAGACCAGCATTGCCGAGCGAGTTACTAAGGCATTTGGAGACATGATTTGGGTGCCGCGGGCGATTGGAATCGACGGCGAAGTCATGCGAGTCTTCGATCCGGCACTGCACGAAGAGATGCCCTTGGAAATGCCCTCGGGCCCACTGCACTCGCAAGCGTACGATAAACGCTGGGTTCGCATTCGGCGTCCTACGATTGTCGCCGGCGGCGAGCTCACCATGGAATCCTTGGAAGTCAACGCCGGCACTGGCAACAACGTCAGCGAGGCACCACTGCAAGTCAAAAGCAATTGCGGAACGCTCGTGATTGACGACTTTGGTCGACAACGGATGTCTACCGACGAACTACTAAACCGCTGGATCGTGCCGCTCGAAAAGCGCTATGATTTTCTGCGGCTCGTGAACGGGAAGAAAATTCAGGTACCGTTCGACCAGTTGATTATTTTCTCGACGAATCTGGAACCTAAGGAGTTGGTCGACGATGCCTTCCTGCGGCGGATCCCTTACAAGATCGAAGTTCCCAACCCAAGCGAAGAAGAATTCCGCAAGCTGTTCAAGATCATGGCCCCGATCGTGGGGATGGAGTACCACGAAGATGCGGTCGAGTACCTGATCAATACCCACTATAAATCAGTCAATCGACCCTATCGCTGTTGCCAACCCCGCGACCTGCTGCTGCAGATTCGTAACTACTGCAACTATCTCGATACGACCCCGACCATGTGCCGGGAGTATTTCGACTACGCGGTGGAAAACTACTTTGCCATCATGTAGCCACTTGTGGCCGCTTGCGGTTTTGCGAAAAGAAACATGCCCGCCAAAAGACGGGCATGTTACTTTTTTCATTCAACTAGTAGCGGACAATCACGGGGCTGATACCGAGTGCCAGCCATCAGCTACAGTGTCAACCGAAGTCGACTTGACCGCCGTGCTCACTCCTTCAGAACTCACCGGCTTGTCGTACACCGCCGTCCACACATCCACGCTCGGGGCCCGATTGATTGGCTTCGATTGGGCCGTACGGTCTCGGGGGCTGAATAACTTGGGAGCTTCGAAGTAAGTACTCGAATTGGAATCCGTGGCCGCCGGACCCGGATCCGCTGGCTGCTGGGCATCACCGGCCGGAGGGGTGACAGGTGGAGTAATCGGTGGGTAATTGGATTGCTGGGGAGCGGCCTCCTGCGGCAACAGCGAGGGTGCCGCCATTTGCGATGAACCGCTCGGTGCCGGATAAGTGACACTGCCACTGCCTGCGGCGCAACTCGAGCAAGCTGGTTCAACATAAGTAGCTGGTTCCACACTTCCCGCATAAGCAGCACTCCCCGAGCAAGCAGAACAAGCCGGGGCCGCCTCACAAGTCGAGCAAGGGGACTCGAGCGCCGCACAGGTATTGCATCCACCTGAGATAACCGGACTCGCAACCACCACGGGACGCATCAAAACTTGCCGTTGGCCCAGGGGAGCGTATGCCGTCACATACGGCGAATACATGCTTGTAGGGGCGTAATAACTCGTCGAATACGACGGAGCATAGCTGGCGGAATAGGGAGCATAACTGGCCGCGTACGGAGCGTAAGTTGACGAATACGTAGGGGCATAGCTGGCGGTGTAAGGGGCATACGCGGCCGTGTAGGTCGTCGGAGCCGAGTAACCGTAGCGACGCATCCGCATGTTATCGAGCCACTTGCCTGGATACCAACCTGTGTACGGAGTGTAAGTGACCGTGGGCTGTACGGCGACTGGCTGATAGGCGACCACCGGTGTTGCGCACGTATCGCACTGTGCTTGAGCAACGCCCTCGCTGGCTGCGAAGAGCGCTAAACAGCACAATCCAGAAACAACTTTCGGCAGAATATAGCGGTTCATTTTGTTCTCACATAGAAAAAAGGAATCGGTGGGCCGCGGCCCCTACTATTTAGGTGTAAACTCCCAGCGCCTACTTTGGCAATGATTTTTTCCCGCGAATCTCAATTTGGTGAGGAATTCAACTTGGGTAGTTCTTGCGACCTGGGGGAATTTGGCCGGAGGAGTAGCTTTTGTGGCCGACGGCTGTGCTAGCGACTACCACGTCGCCTTTGTCGGGACACGCAAGGTTAGACAACTCTAGCCTACGAAATTCCAGCAAGCAGTCGACGAGCTCAGGTGGTGACAAGAATCAACACGCTTGATGAGTTTACGCAACACAACCGCCGGAAATACCGCTTTAGTCATTCTACGCACGGGCGGCGGTTGGCGTTCAAAACTTATTTTGCGCGCAGAGCGACCAGTAGCTACAAGAGTCGCCCCAGCCGGACCGACACTTCGGTCCGGGAATTCCCGGAGACAAGTCTGTCTCCGGCTGGGGTAACTGAGACTGTGCCAAAGAAGCACGCGACTAGTGCTTTGTCAAAGCGAAAAATGTGGGTGCCATGGCCACGGCGGTACTCCGCTGTGGCCA
>CALMBE010000446.1 GCA_937860165.1 uncultured Planctomycetaceae bacterium | reverse complement strand
CCAGTTTCAATGACACGGCGTGGGACTTTGGCCTCGAAGGCTTTGGTTATGATGCGAACCCTGTCACTCAAGCGGGACTGTTGAGTCTGGTGCAAACTTCCCTAGCGGACATGCAGGAAAACGGTGTCAATCCCGATGCCTTTACGACGGTCTACCTCCGTCGCAGCTTCGATGTCCCCGTGCCCGCAGCGGTCAATGAATTGATTTTGCAACTCGACTACGATGATTCTTTCATTGCCTATATCAACGGTGTCGAGGTGACTCGCTCGCAGTTTGGTACACCGGGGGTTCCTGCGGAATTTGATGAACTAGGAATGGTCCATGAATCGACCAACGGCGATCCCAACAAGTCGCCCGGGAGATTCGTGATCGATCTGGTCAACGATTTTCCAGGGCTTTTGCAGGCAGGCAGCAGTAATGTGCTGGCAATTCATGGACTTAACGCGACTCTGGAAGATGATGATTTTCTACTGGCACAAATCAGCTTGGGTGGAAATCGTGGGGCCTCTAACCTCGGCGACTTCGACATGGACGGCGATGTCGATGGCCGCGATTTTTTGGAGTGGCAACGCGACACGAATGTCGGCGACCTGGCCGATTGGCAAACCACTTTCGGCAACGGCATCCCCCTCGCCACTGCGGTGAACGCGGTACCGGAACCGGGGGCATTGGCCTCCCTATTCGTGGGAACGCTGGTTTTCCTCGAAAGCACACGGCTGAAGTATGGAAGGGTTGGCAGTGCAAATGCACTCTCGTTCGTTACACAAAGCAACTCTTGGCGTAACAACTGTTGCGATACTAAGTACAGTCGAACTTGGAGAATTGAAACATGAAAAAGCTTCACAGTCGTTTATGCCAATTTGCATTGTTTGTCTTGCCTGTGCTCACTTCTCAGATCAGGGCCGCGGAAATCACGTTCCCTGTGGGAACACCCGTCACGACTATTTTCAGCCCAAATTACGCCCAATATGTGGAGCGGGATGGGTTTCGATTCAATAAGTTTTTGGGATCGTTGAGTATCAACTCGATCAATTACGACGGCGCTCATCCCGGGGGTGGCGGCCTGTACGTAGGCGCCGGTGAGACGTCCCTGACGATGAGCCGCCTCGACGGCCAACCTTTTGGGTTGCAGAGTCTGACCATTCTCGAAACCAACAACCCCACGGGTCTGAAACTGACTCTGGGTGCCCGTCCCCATGGGGGATTGCCCACGGATTTCATCGAGGAAGAATTTCTCTTCGACTTGAATACCAACACCTATGACACGTTTGATGTCGCGGCGACAGACCCCCGCTTTGCATCGGTTGATTATGTCACTTTTATTTCAGTGGAGAGTCCCTTTGTGGATCCAAGCGAGACCAATTTTGTGCTCGACCGCGTAGTTTACTCGTTTCCTAATCCCCTCGCCGGCGACTTCGACATGGATAACGATGTCGATGGCCGCGATTTTTTGGAGTGGCAACGCGACACGAATGTCGGCGAC
>CALMBE010000445.1 GCA_937860165.1 uncultured Planctomycetaceae bacterium | reverse complement strand
GCCGACAATTGCACGGGCTGTGAATCCTGTTTGGAGGTCTGCCCGGTTGATTGCATCGTGATGAAAACAATCGATGGCGGCATGCTCAAAGGCAATCAGCAGTGGTGCGAGATCGATCTCGAGCGCTGTGTGGGTTGCGAGGTGTGTGTCCACATACCCGGCAAGAAATCGAATCCCTACGAATTAAAAGTTTGCCCCTGGGACGCGATTGAAATGGTCCCGACCGAAATGGCTGCCCAAGTGATGGCCCAAGTCGGCGGACCTCCGCAGTACATCTACGAAAACTGGGACCGCCTGGTCGGCACCGCGCAGATGCTAGCCGAACTCCGCGCAGCGAATTGATCGCTATGTCAGCGCCGCTTCGATAGTGCGCAGATACTCGATACTCGCGCGGGCGATCTCGCGGGGACTCGGTTCGTATTTGAACACTTCGAGACTGACCCAGCCCTGGTATTCGATTTCGCGGAGCGCGGCGATGATCGGGGCAAATTCCACGGTGCCCATTCCCGGCCCCAGCAGGTTGGGATCGTTCGCGTGGAAGTGAACGACCCACTCGCGACTTGCGCGAATAATCTCGGCGATCGGCTCTGATTCACTCGACATTGCCTTCACATCGAGGTGCAACTGGCAGTAGGGTGAATTAACCAACTGTGCCAGCGCGATGCCGCGCTCGGCAGTGAGCAAAAAATCCCCCTCCCCGGGACCCAGAGGTTCTAAAGCGATCGTCACGCCCAGCGATTTACAGACAGGCATCGCTGACTGTAAGACTTCGGCTGCGTACTTTTCAGCTGCGCTATATTCAACTCCAGGCAATAAGTTGCGCTGTTGGGGTGAACCTAGCACCATAACCTTTCCGCCCAACTCGGCACAGAGCTCGGCAAGCGCGCAAAGATATTCCGCAGTTCGCTGCCGCACCGTCGAGTCTGGACTGGTAAGATAAACTCCCTCGGTCTTTGCCAGCAACCAATGCAAGCCGATGATTTCCAACCCCGCATCCGCCGCAACTTGCACGACATGCTTCCGCATAAAACTAGGAACCGCCCGCGCATCGAAAGGTTCGGAATCTTTCCAAAGGGTAAAGGGAGCAATCTCCAAACCCGTGTAACCCATCGCGCGCGCGGCCGTCCAAGCCTCGGCAAATGGCTCATCACCAAACATTTCGTTGCAGACGGCGAATTTCATAGTGGCTGGTGGCTGGGGAAAAGGTTTTTCGTCATTCCCGCGAAGGCGGGAATCCAGTTGTCCGGTATTCACTAACGACTAACGACTAACGACTTCCTGACTTACCATCCAGTATTGCACAACACCTCACCATCGGATACCCTAATATGTACATGCGCCCACTATAGCATCCGAAGGGTGCGTGGTGGATACTTGTTTTTCCGTAGTTGATTTGGAATGGACTCGAGAGGTGATGTAATATGAAACAGGATTCTAGCTCACTCAAACTGGGAAAAATTCATCAGGGAGATTGCCTCGACTTGATGGTGAAGATCGAGTCGGGCTCGGCGGATTTGGTCTTCGCGGACCCCCCCTTCAATATCGGCTATGCTTACGACGAATACGACGACCGCCAGGACGATCAAAAATATCTGGATTGGTGTCGCCAGTGGATCGGCGAGGTCCACCGCATTCTCAAACCGCAGGGGACTTTTTGGTTGGCGATCGGCGACGAATATGCCGCCGAGCTCAAGGTCGCCGCGCAGCGCGAGATCGGTTTTCATACCCGCAGTTGGGTGATTTGGTATTACACGTTTGGCGTGAATTGCAAAAACAAATTCAGTCGCTCGCACGCGCATCTGTTTCATTTTGTGAAAGATGAAAAGAGTTTCACTTTCAACGCTGACGATCCGACGATTCGTGTCCCTTCTGCCCGGGCACTCGTCTACGGCGATAAGCGCGCGAATCCGGCGGGGCGACTTCCCGACGACACTTGGATTTTGCGTCCGCAAGATTTTCAGAGTGATGCGTACGGTTTCACGTCCGATCAGGATACCTGGTTCTTTTCGCGGGTAGCCGGTACTTTCAAAGAGCGGCAAGGATTTCACGGTTGTCAGATGCCCGAACAACTACTCGCCCGCATCATCCGCGCGAGCAGCATCGAGGGCGATGTGGTACTCGATCCGTTTTCGGGAAGCGGCACCACGCTCGCGGTGGCGAAGAAACTGGGCCGCGAGTTTCTCGGTTGCGAACTTTCCGAGGAGTATGCGAAGTCCGCGACCGCGCGACTGAACACAATTAGGTGTGGGGATGCACTCGATGGCCCCGCCGACCCGGTGGCCAGCGCGCCGAGTACCAAGAATGGAACCACACTGGTTTCGCGGACGAAGCGAATGGCGGAGAATAAAACGCAAAAACGATTGTTGCCCGACTAATCGCGGCAGTGGGACACTGCCGGCTAACGGTTAGCCGGCATCGTTCCGATGCCGAGTGAACGGCGTGACAAACGACCAGCGCTGAACTCGCTTTCCTTCTTTCAAGGGGTTGTTCTCGACGTATTCAATCGCGCGCTGAACGTGTTCCGAAGTATCGAGAAATACTTTCCAGCCTCCCTCTGCCCAGCATGTCGGTAGTTTGCCAGTGGACTCAAATTCCTTTTGAAAGGGATGCAATCCTGCAACCTTTAGTGCCAATGCAGCTTCGCGTTTCAGGTGACCAAGGATCTTGTTAGGGTTGAGTCGACTGGCAGCGACCACGACATGGACATGTTCGGGTAAGACGGCGCAGGCCCAGAGGACATGGTTGCTTTTCTGTATTGCTCGCGCGAATCCGTGGGCGACTTCTCTCGCTTGGATTCCGGTAAAACATACCGGTTGGCGCGATAACAATTCTTTGACCGCCTGTCGCTGCCTTCGATCGTGCGTTGCGTGTGCGACACTCTGTCGAGTTGAAACTTTCGTTGCCTTGCCACCAGCGCGGTAGAGTTTCCACGCAGCCACGAATCCCGACCATGAACCACGAGGGTCATTGGGAAGCCAGAAACCGTAGGCGGTGATGATGCCATGGAATGCGAGCATGAGGTATAGTGTACATGGGAACACGTGCCATTGCAAGTACTATTTCCCGAAAAAGATCGGCAGTGGGACACTGCCGGCGAACGGTTAGCCGGCATCGTTCCGATGCCGCTTCTCGGGCAAGAACCCCGAGCAAAAGGTCAGGCCTAGCGCGATCCAGAAGATCCAAAAAGGGGCTTCGTGGAAATTATGGAAGTCGACGCGATGGGGATTGGCATCGGTGTTAAAACCCCAGTCGATCAAGAGCTTCAGGCCGATTAAAAAGACGAGCCAATAGGCGGTGGATTCAAAGCGAGGAAAACGTTCCAAGAGCCGGATGAAGATGACCGCCGCGAATCGCATCAGGATCACGCCGAGAATTCCGCCCGTGATGATGACCCATAGTTTGGGGTGAACGGCATCGGTGGGATGCCCGGAGGGGGGGGGGCCGACGAGTGCGATTGCGGCCAAGATCGAATCGACGGCAAACGCGATGTCGGTCATTTCGATGACGAACACGGTCGGCCAGAACTTTGCTTTGCCGTCGGTTGCTAAGCCGTCGGTCATTTGGGTCACACCTGGGATCGGACCACGATGTTCGATTTCGACAATTTCTTGTTCGGAAGTAAGCGGCAGGCCCGTAGTTTCGTCGACCAGTATAGGTTCGCCTTCGGCATCGACGTGGGCATGGGTCGTGTGCGTTTCCTGTTCAAACCAGAGATGCTTGATCGCCACGTACGCGAGATAGCCCCCCCCCAGGAGTTTTACGACACGCCATTTCAGCAAGAAACTGGCGACGCTGATTGCCAAAATTCGGAACACAAAGGCTCCCACCAATCCATAAGTGAGCGCCCGAGGTTGCATGTGTTTGGGGAGCCGCTTGGCTAAGAGACCCAACACGAGGGCATTGTCGATCGACAACACCCCTTCGAGCAAAATTAGCAGGCCAACGATCCCCAGATCACCCCAGATAAATTCCTGACCAAACGGCAAATCAACAATCATGGTGAACCTAAATATAGGGAACTTGGCAGGTGCAGCCAGGCAGAGGGAAACGGTGGTCCTGGATTATGACAGGCTGGATAGGGATCGGAAAGGCGAAGGCGGGGAACCTCAGGGCCGATCACTTTTTCACTTTGGGGTGCCATGCTCACGCTGGTACCCCGGCGTGGGCATGTGAATAGTCGAGAAAACATGGCCACAGCGGAGTACCGCCGTGGCCATGGCACCCGCCATTGTGAAAAAGTCATTGGCCCTGCGGGGAACCTGGCGGACCTCGTACCGATATCTGGTTAATTGAACCACGACGGCACAACGGGCACGACGAAAGGGCTGGGGGTAGGGGACTGGATTCCCGCCTGGGCGGGAATGACGCATATTCTCCCCACTCCCCAGCCCCATTACATTTTCGAGGTGATTTAAGTTAAGACAGCAGCCAAAAAGTGATGACTTGACATCACTCGAAGTGATGCTATGATGCCATTATGAGAACCACAGTGCGCATCGATGACGACCTCTTCCGCGAGCTTAAAGCCCGCGCCCACCAGGAGGGTGTGTCGATGGCAAAACTCTTTGATCGCATGGTTCGTCTGGGTCTGCAGACGCTCAAAAATGGCGGGGGGGCTCCGCGCAAACTTTATCGAGAAAAACCGTTTAGCACGGGTGTTCCCTTGATTGATATATCAAAGGTGAATCAATTCCTGGATGAGCTGGATAGCGAAGAGTATATTCGCAAGATGCGGCTTGGCCAGTAGAATGTGGTGCCTATGAAGATTGTAGATGTTAATGTGCTCGTTTACGTTGCTAGTTTGGAATCACCCCAACATAAAACCTTGCACCACTGGTGGATAAGTGCCATGAATGGCACTGAGTCGATTGGGCTTTGTTGGCATTCGCTAGTCGGCTTTGTAAGAATTATGACTAATCCGAAAATATTGCCAAATCCAGTCCCTTTAGATTTGTGCCTCGGTCGGATCACTTCTTGGTTAGAGCTTCCCAGAACCGAGATCATCGGTGAAACTGACGACCACTGGTCGGTTTTCCAAGATATACTGATGGATGCGCAGGCCATTGGGAAACTCGGCACCGACGCGCACCTGGCTGCACTGGCCATCTCGCGCGGGGCGACGTTGGTTTCTTGTGATACCGACTTCGCGCGGTTTCGTCACTTGCGTTGGGAAAACCCGCTCGTCTGAGTGATCGCGACGGCACGGTTTTCCTTGCGCACGAGTTGGCCGCAGGCGGCCGCGATGTCGCCGCCGAGTGAATAGCGGATCGTGGTGGGGATGCCCGCTTGCTTGAGAAACGCCCCAAAGGCTTCGCGTTCTGTTCGTTCGGTGCCAATCAAGTGCGGTGCATCGGCGATCGCATTGTAGGGAATCAGATTGACATGCGCGCGCAAATTGGCGAGCCACTCGACGAGCAACTGCGCGTCGTCGAGGGAATCGTTCACTCCCGCGAGTAGCAGATACTCGATCATCACCGGTCTGGTTTGCAATTCGTTGATTTGGTGCAGCGCGTGTTGGAGGGACTCGATGGGAAACTTTTTTGCGAGCGGGATAATCCGTTCACGGACTTCTTGGCGTACGCTGTGGAGGCTCAGAGCGAGATTTAACTGGGGAAATCGCCGCACGCAGCGGAGCATCGCTGCGGGGATTCCCACGGTGGAAACGAGAATCTTCGTGGGAGAGAAATGAAATAGCCGAGGAGAGATCAGCGACTCCAAGGCGGAATAGAGCTTGTCTTCGTTGTGAAATGGCTCGCCCATTCCCATGAACACGATATTGCGGAGGGAACGCGATTCTGGGGCGAGGAGTTGCCCGGCCTGGAGCACTTGGTCGCAGATTTCTTCGGGAGTGAGGTTTTGCGCGATCCCCATTTTGCCGGTAGCACAGAAATCGCAAGCCGCCGCGCACCCGATTTGACTCGAAACGCAGAGGGTCGTTCGTCCGGTGGCGATTCGCAAGATCACTGCTTCGATTAACATCTCCGTCGCAGTGCGAAACAAAAGTTTAGAAGCCCCATCGAGCTGCGAATCGTGACGGGAATCGAGGGCCAGCGGATGGATGGCGAGTCGCTCGGTTGCGGGAAACTCGGCAAGTGCTAGTTCATCGGCCTGAAAATGTTTGAACAGCGCGGTCCGCAGCTTGCGCGACAGGCGAGAGTCGATCTGCAATTCGCGCTGCAATCGCTCGATGCCGGTGGTGTCGTAGATGCTGGTTTGGAGCATAGTAGTTGTTTTACAGGAGGGAGCAGAGAGAGCGGAGATAAAAAAAGCGTTCTGATTGAGCCTTGGACTGCAGGAGGAGGAAAGAATGAGAGGGCCACGGATAAACACGGATTGAACACGGATGAATCAAATTCCAGCAAGTTTTGGAAGAACCCGCAATCTTTCACAATCGGTGTTTAATCCGTGTTCATTCCGTGGCTTCTATTCTTAAAGGCCAGCTTTATCAACAGCCCACTTGGGATGACAAATCTCTGCAATCTCTGTTACCTCCTGTTCAAAAGAGTATCGTTTTACTTGGTTCGCCCGGGAGTTCTTGGACGTAGCGAGGGACCAGGTAGCCGGGGAGTTGTTGTCGTAGCTCGGTGATGATTTGCATTCCTGTTTCGATGGGCACCTCGAAGTGAGCCGCCCCTTGCACGCGGTCTAATTGATGCAAGTAATAAGGAAGCACACCCAGTGCGATGAGTCGCTCGCTCAACGCCTGCTGCGCAGAGACCGAATCGTTTACGCCCCGCAGCAGCACGGCTTGATTCAACAGCACAACACCCGCGCCCCGCAATCGGGCGAGTGCTTGCGCGACATCGTCGGCCAACTCCTGGGCATGGTTCGCATGCACCACCATCACAGGTGTGAGTCGCGTCGAGGTGAGCCAATCCAGCAGTTCCTCGGTCACCCGCGCGGGGATGACGATCGGGAGTCGCGTGTGGATTCTTAGTCGGGTCACATGTGGGATCGCGGCAATTTTTTTTACGAGGCTTGCCAGTCGCGAGTCGGTCAACATCAGCGGATCGCCGCCGCTTAAGATAATTTCCGAGATGGATTCTTCCGTCTCCAAAGTTGTCAGCGCGGCATCCCAGGCGGCTTCGCTATGGGGGACCACTTCATAGGGAAAATGTCGCCGAAAACAATATCGACAATGAACCGCGCAGGCCCCCGTGGTCACCAGCAGGGCTCGGCCGAGATACTTGTGGAGCACACCTGGATGGAGTTCAGCAGGGAGATCTCCCACCGGGTCGGTCGAAAATCCTGGGAGTAGCTGCCCTTCCTCGGCTATCGGAAGGACTTGCCGCAGGAGGGGATCACTGGGATTTCCGTGGGCAATGCGGGCGAGGAAGCTATTCGTAACAAAGACGGGAAAATCACTCGCCCCCGCTGCTGCCTGGTGCGCAAGCTCTGGGGAAAGCCCCAACCTTCGGCAAAGTTCGCCCGCATCCCGCACGGCATCTCGCAGCTCCTGTTGCCAGGTATTGCTAGGAAGCAGGGGTAAAACGGGGCGGACAGATCGGTCAGAACTAGTTAAAATGGTCATTTCAATTTTTTCAATGTGAGATCGTTACGCGACTCCTTTCGTGCGTCGCAACTCCCAAGATACCCCGTAGCGAAACAGGAAGATACACCGTGCCCACGTACAGTACCAACGAATTCCGCAAGGGACTCAAGATTCAGATTGATGGCATTCCGTTCCAGATGGTGGAAATGAATTTCCGCAAGCCCGGCAAGGGGAACGCCCTTTACGAGTGCAAATTAAAAAACCTGATCCGCGGCACGGTGACCGACAAGACCTATCGGGCAGGTCAAACGGTTGAGGCCGCGGACGTGTCGGAGTTTACCGCTCAGTTTCTGTACAAGCAGGGCGAAGGCTACATCTTTATGAAGTCCGACGACTACGAGCAGTATGAACTAACCGCCGAGCAAATCGGCGACGAAGCTAAGTTTCTCAAAGAAGGCATGGTGTGCCAGCTCATCGTGTTCAACAACAATCCCATCGGAGCGACGCTTCCGAATCACGTTGTGTTGCAGGTGCAGTACTGCGAGCCGGCGGTCAAAGGCAATACGGCGACGAACGTATCGAAACCGGTGACGCTGGAGTCTGGAGCGGAGATTCTCGCCCCGGCGTTTATCAATATCGGCGATTGGTTGCGGGTCGATACGAGAACTTATAGCTATATTGAGCGGACGCGTGATCCGAATGAGGCTTGAGGGTGAGGCGGCTCTCCCCGCGACTGACGTCGGGGGCTCGTGTTTAAGTCGGAGGCTCGTGAGGAAGACGGGGACCCCCACGAGCCTCCAGCGTAATCTCCCCCACGAGCCTCCAGCGTAAGCTGGGGGAGCAGACCTACAGAAAAAATTCACCAAGAATCCCACTTTCTCAGCGAAGCACCTTACAGGATTGCATTCACACTTCGTTACGTTAGGCTAATAAGCACTTCGACAACTGACTCACCTCACTAGGAGACTCTTATGTCCCCCTGGGCAATTCTGGGTATCATTCTCGGCATCGGGCTGCTGCTGTTGTTTTATGGCATCGGCATATTTAACCATTTGGTGACCCTCCGGAACCGGATTGGCAACGCCTTTTCGCAGATCGAAGTGCAGCTCAAACGGCGGTACGACTTGATTCCGAATTTGGTCGAGGCGGTCAAGGGCTACATGGGTCACGAAAAGGGGACCCTCGAAGCGGTGATCAATGCCCGCAATCGGGCTGTTGGCGGTTTGCAAAAAGCGGCGGCTGCACCCGGTGATCCGCAAGCGATGCAAGAGCTCGCGGCGGCAGAGTCGGCACTCGGGGGGACCTTGGGCCGTTTGTTTGCTTTGTCCGAGGCTTATCCCGATCTCAAGGCAAATCAGAATATGATGCAACTCACCGAGGAACTTACCTCGACCGAGAATCGCGTGGCCTTTGCCCGACAGGCTTACAACGACTCGGTGACGGCTTACAATACTTATCGTCAATCGTTTCCGCCGTTGTTCTTCGCCAACATGTTTGGTCACACGCGCGATGCCGAGCTCTTGGAATTCGCCGACAGTGCGGCGATTGCCGAGGCACCGAAGGTGTCGTTTTCGTAAGAGCTGAGAGCGGAGTGACGAGAGTCGAGAGCCATGTGGAATAGTGGAGAGTCGAGAGTCAAGAGTCGAGAGCCAGTGGGTTAAGGCCTGCATGATTCTGGCTCTAGACTCTCTGCTATTGTCTGGCTCTCGACCCTCGACCCTCCGCTCTCGACTCCCCATGTCCACCGATTTTTTTCAACGCCAAGCCGATGCTCGACGGACCACCAAGTGGTTGGTGATTCTTTTTTTTCTGGCGGTGGTGGGTATCGTCGGTACGGTTGTGGTGGCGACCACCGCGGCCCTGCATGGGACTCGGTCGATACAACAACTCAGAATTCATCCCGAGGTTTCGCTTGATACGGTGGGAATTCCCTTGGGGGCGGGGGCTTTTTCGCTCGCACTGATCGGTACCGGGAGTCTCGTGAAATTGGTTCAGCTCAGGGGGGGCGGCACGACCGTTGCCGAGAGTCTCGGGGGCCGTCGCTTGAATCACAACACGACCGATCCCCTCGAACGCCGCGTGGTGAATATTGTTGAGGAGATGGCCCTGGCGTCGGGAGTACCCGTACCGCCCGTGTATTTTCTGAGCGAGGAACAGGGGATCAATGCCTTTGCTGCCGGTTATTCGCCCAGCGATGCCGTGGTGGCGGTGACGCGGGGGACTGCCGAGCAACTGACCCGCGACGAATTACAGGGGGTGATTGCGCACGAATTCAGTCACATCCTCAACGGCGACATGCGGCTCAATATCCGCTTGATCGGCGTGCTGCACGGCATCTTGCTGCTGGGTTTGCTGGGGCGGATGTTGTTCAACATCGCCTCGCGCGGCGGAGGGTCGCGGCGCTCGGGCAAGGACGGAGGGCTTTATTTGTTGTTCATTGGGTTGGCCCTGTTGATCGTTGGGTATCTCGGGACTTTCTTCGGAAATCTCATCAAGGCGGCTGTCTCTCGGCAGCGCGAGTATCTGGCCGATGCCTCGGCGGTGCAGTTCACGCGGAATCCCGAGGGCATTGCCGGGGCTCTCAAGCGAATCGGTGCGGCGGTGTTTGGCTCGCGGCTGTCGCATCCCAAAGCTGCCGAACTGAGCCACATGTATTTCGGCCAAGGGGTCTGGGAGGGTTTTACGGGGATGATGGCGACGCACCCCTCCTTGGAAAAACGCATCCTGGCGTTGGAGCCGAACTGGAATGGTGTGTTTCCATCAATGCCTCAGATAGCGGCGGCGATTACGGAATTGGAAAATGTGGCTGGTTTTGTGGGTCGGGTCGCGCAGGCCGATGAAGTGCCAGTCGAGGTGGTTCGCCATTCGCCCGACCAAGTAGGCAATCCCACCGAACAGCATCGCGGCTACGCGGCGCAACTGATCGAGAACATTCCCACCGAAATTTTGGAGGCGGTGCGTGAACCCTACGGGGCTCGCGCGGTGATGTTTGCGCTGTTGTTGGATCCGAAAGCAGAGGTCCGCGAGCGACAATTCGCGGCGCTCACCGAGCACATGCCAGCCGATGTGGTGGAGTTCACCGAAACCCAAATCGGCGCGATGAGCGCGACGACCTTTTGCTCGTGCGTGACCAGGGGCGGCACTGCGGTCAAGCACGCCGGGGCGATCGGCGGCCGCGAGGCGACCGCGGCAGGATTGATCCAGATGATGGTCACCCCTTGCGTCCGGTCGGAGGCGATCACGCGGCCCGAAACCTTGACGCGATCCGTCGCGCCGGCCGCAGGACCACCGAACTCCACTTCAACCTCGGTCGCATTACCGATCGTCCGATCGTTGGTGGCGATCAACCCGCGCGCGTCGATCACGAATCCGGTCGCGTGGGCGGTCGGCGTCCAGATCTCGGCAACGCTGCCGCGCCATTTGTTGAGAATGGCCGCGCCGTCGGCGTGTGTGGGTGCGGTGTTGCTCGCCGTGCCACCGGTGTCGGTTTCGGTGTCGGCATTCGCGGCAGTGAGCGCGAGGACGGTCTCGCGTCCGGCGGGGACGTCGAGGATCTGGGTCCACATGAAGCGGCGGCCGCCAAGGGCCACCGGGAGATCCGATTCCACCGTGTAATTGCCGGCCGGCAGCGTGATCTGGAGCGTACCGTCGGCGCCGGTGCGGACGCGCCGCGGCTCCCGCGACGTGGGGTTGTCGCTGATCAGCAGCTGCGCCCGGGGGATCGGCGTCGC
>CALMBE010000444.1 GCA_937860165.1 uncultured Planctomycetaceae bacterium | reverse complement strand
ACTCGCTAATTTTGGTGCTAGCTGATGCTAGTGACACAGAATTCCTTACAGCCCCAAGCGAATTAACTAGGCAAATAAGTGGCGAAACAGCGCGGGGTCTCCCACAAGCGCACTTCGACAATCGGCACTCCACACGAGCGAGTCTCGAAATAAATCAGTTTGGCGATGTTCTCAGCCGTGGGGTTTTCGTCCAGCAGATACAATGGTTCCCCCATTTTCTGCAAGGTTGGCACCACAGGGTCCTCGCGGCACAGAATCATGCGGTGATCGAGATTCTCATCGATCCAAGTGCTCACCGTTTTTTTGATGTCGCTGAAATCTAGCACCATTCCCCGCGAATCGAGCTTCTCCCCTTCGATGGTGATCACCGCCCGGCCGTTGTGCCCATGCAGATACCGGCATTTGCCGTCGTAATTGAGCAGCCGATGGCCGTAGCAAAAATCAATCTCGCGGGTAACACGGAACATAATCGGCCTGATTGCTGACGATGGTAAAGGGATCGGCAAAGAGCCCAGCCTAGCACAACCTAGGTTTTCTGAAAACCTGGCGATTTGTAGGCCCTCCCACAACCTATTTCGACTCTTGCCGATTTTAGCCCGCGAATAACGCGAAATTACGCGAATGGGGGAGAAAGTAGGCCGGAACAAGATACCCCGCAGTTCCGGCATGCCCCCCCCCAGCGCTGCCGGAACTGCGGAGTACCGCCGTGGCCAATGGCACCCTCATCTTGGGAAAACTGATCGGCCCTGCTAAGTGCGGCATTCCCCTTGCCCCCCGCTACGTTACCGCCGATATTGAACTCTCCCCACCCACCCTCGCTTCTCAATTCGGCAACACGCCCCATGATCAACTTCGCTCAGCGCCGCACTAAGGCTCGCAGTTTGTTCCGCAAAGAAGGGTCCGACGCGCTGTTGGTGACCAATCCAATCAACGTCACCTACCTCACCGGCTTCACCGGCGACGACAGTTATCTGCTGCTCACCTCGAAACACGACATCCTGCTCAGCGATCAGCGATTCACGACCCAACTCGGCGAGGAATGCCCCCAACTCGAGCACGAAATCCGTGGCCCCGGCAAATCCATGCTGGCCCTAGTGACCGAAATTCTCACCAAGGCAAAGATCGCACGGCTGGCGGTCGAGGCCAGCTCCATGACGCTCGCAATGCACGGAGTATTGACCAAGTCGGCCCCCCGCTGCGAATTGGTTCCCTGTACCGGCTTGGTCGAGGGCTTGCGTGCCATCAAGGACCGCACCGAGATTGCCCGCACGCGGATCGCCTGCGATCTGGCCCGCCGGGCCTTCGAGGTGGTCCGAGCCTCGCTTCGCCTGGAAATGACAGAGCTCGAAGTAGCAGCCGAACTGGAGTACCAGGCCCGCCGATTTGGAGCCAAGTGCCTAAGTTTTCCCGCGATTGTAGCCGTCGGGCACCGCGCGGCACTCCCCCACGCATCTCCGACAAAACAGCCCCTCGGAGCCGCCGAATTCACTTTGATTGACTGGGGAGTGAATGAAGGGCTCTACATGAGCGACTTGACCCGCATCTTGGTGACCAGTAAAATCTTGCCCAAACTCCGCAAAGTGTATGAAGTTGTGTTGAAAGCCCAATTAGCCGCCATCGAAGCGATCCGACCGGGGGTCACTTGCGAGGCTGTTGATCAGGTTGCCAGGGGGATCATCGCCAAGGCCGGTTTCGGA
>CALMBE010000443.1 GCA_937860165.1 uncultured Planctomycetaceae bacterium | reverse complement strand
CGGAGTACCAGCGTGGGCATGGCACCCCAAAATAACGCTTTGACAAAGCACTAGAATGCAAAATGCAAGCAGAGAGTTGCGAATTGCAGGCTGAGAGTAATTCACCTTCCTACTTAGGGAACTTGTTGATTTTCGCAGCGTTCCCCTTTCCCAAAGCCCCCTGCCCCGCTATCAAGTGAGTTCGTTGTTGGCTAGAATTGCTAGCTTCCCCCCGGGAGTGGTTTTTGCAATCCCAAACGCTCGGCACTCGAATTATCTGATTTCTCTCGCTGTACTATCCACCGTATGAGTAGCAACGTCTCAAAGTTGGAGAAATTCGCGGGAGGTCTGCTTTGTGCTGCCGTGAGCGATGTCGGCATGCGACGCTCGAGCAATCAAGACTCGCTAGCGGTTTCACTAGCAGACGGGCCCCAACAGTGGCAATCGCAAGGACACTTGTTCATGGTCGCCGATGGCATGGGGGCACATGCCGCTGGGGAACTCGCCAGCAAGATGGCCACCGACACGGTCCCCCATAGTTATCACAAGCGGAGCGAGCTCTCTGCCAGCGAGGCCATCACCGAGGCCGTGCGCGAAGCCAACTCGATCATCTTCAACAAAGGTTCCAACAGCGTCGACTTTCAAGGGATGGGGACCACTTGTAGTTGCTTGCTGATCCTGTCGCAGGGTGCCCTGGTTGCCCATGTGGGAGACAGTCGCGTCTACCGCCTCCGCGGCCCTTGCCTGGAGCAATTGACTTTCGATCATAGTCTCGTTTGGGAAATGGCCGCGGCTGGCCATGCCACCGAGGAAGACATTCCGGCCTACGTACCGAAAAATGTGATTACCCGCTCACTCGGCCCCCATCAAACAGTTGCCGTTGATATTGAAGGGCCATTTTCGATTCAGACGGGCGATCGCTTTCTCCTGTGCAGCGATGGTTTAACCGGACCACTCAAGCCCGATTTAATCGGTACTGTATTGGGAGCATTGCCACTGGCAGATGTCCCACAAACGCTCGTGGATCTGGCCAATCTACTGGGTGGCCCCGACAACATTACCTCGGTCATTGTCGAGATCACAGAAGCAGCCAAACTGGGCCCCGCGACATTTCCTCAAGAAGCCCCCCTGCCACCGCGTCGCAAACAAGCTCAACGCGAAATTCATCCTCTTTGCTGGATAGCAATGACACTTTGCGCCGTGTTGATGGGAGCTTTCTTGGCTGTTGCAAATTTCGGGTTGGCATTCTTGTCAGGGGCTGGATTTCTCACCACGGCCTTAGTGGCATGGTCCCAGCGCCCCCAGCGCGCCGCTAACTGTTCGAATGACCCTCAATTGGGCTTACAGGGTAAGGCTCCTTATCGACGTCACGACTGCACTCCGGGAAGTGTCAGCGTTGGCACTCTCGGCGATATCGTTCGCCAACTAGAAGACTTGGAAAGCCAGAGTCATTGGGACATCGATTGGAAAGCGATCCAGCAAGATCGACAGTCGGCCCACGAGGCCATGACACAGGGCAATTATCACGAATCCGTTGTGGCCTATTGCCGCGCGGTAAGGAGACTCATGCAATCGGTCCGTGAATCGAAAAAGGCCAAGGCGAGTGATTCCACAGTTGACTTGACATGAGAGCTGCTAGCGGGTGAAGTCCGTTGTCCCTCGTCAGTGGCTGGTGGTCAGTGGTTAGTATTCCCCCCTTCCGCCTTCCCCCTTTCTTCCCTCCCTGCTACAGTGACCCGCCGTACAGTCGGCCAGTGCCATGGAATGCAAAACTTTGGAATTGCAGGATGCGGATCCTTACTCGATATATCCTGTTCGACATGCTGTCGGTTTTTCTGCTGACGCTTACCGCGATGACAGCAATCGTATTCTTGGTATTAATCGGGAAAGAGGCTGTTGAAAAAGGTCTCGGCCTGGTCCCACTCTTACGGCTTCTTCCGTACATGTTGCCACAAGCGATGCAGTTTGCCGTCCCTGGCACGATGCTGTTGGCAACGACGACCGTATATGGCCGAGTAGCTTCATCGAACGAAATTGTTGCTATCAAATCGCTGGGAATCTCCCCCATGAGCATGGTTTGGCCTACGCTCATTCTCGCCACCCTAGCGAGTTTTGCCACGGTTTGGATTAACGACATGGCTGTCTCTTGGGGCCATGGAGGTGTGCAGAAAGTAATTCTCGAATCGCTCGAAGAAATTATCTACGGGCGCTTACGAACTTCTCGTTCGTTTAGCAACGAGCAACTCAAAGTCACCGTCCATCGTGTCTACGGAAAACGACTGATTCAACCAACATTCTTGTTCTTTTCGGCCTCGGACAAACCCGCCTGGTCACTCACCGCCGATGAAGCCGAGATTCGCGCGGAACCTGCTAAAGAGCAAGTCGTGTTGACTCTCACCAATGCCGAGATTGACTTTGGTGGCAAGGGTGCCATCTCGCATCCAGGCAAATCCGAGTTTCCTGTTTCGTTCAGTGAATTCAGCGGTCAGGGCACCAGAAACCGAAGTCCCGCCAACTATGCACTCCGCGAGATTGGTCCCTCGAAACTCAAGCAGCACCAAGAGATCCAGCAACTTCGCCAGGAAAATGCGGCCAATGCGTCTTACGAATTGATGGCGGGGAGAATGTTTGAGCTTTCCGAAGAATCTTGGACAGCCAGAGGGCAACCGATCGAGTATGCCGAGGGGATGCTCAACCGATTGAATCTAGAACCTCACCGCCGCTGGGCGAATGGGTTTAGTTGTTTGTGTTTTGTGATGATAGGGGCCCCCATGGCGATCTGGCGGAAGCACAGTGAATTCTGGGGGAGTTTCTTTGCCTGTTTTCTGCCGATCTTGCTAGCTTACTACCCTCTGATGGTGGGTTGTCTCGACCAAGCCAAGTCGGGGGTCTTCCCTGGGTTCTCCGTATGGCTAGGAAACTTGGTACTCGCCGCCTGGGGTATCTGGTTGATGCGACGTATTATTCGGTTCTGAAGCCTGGGCGCGAGGAAGAACGTAGGCCGGAACGAGGTATTCCGAAGCTCCGGCGATGCGTAGCTATACCCGTCGAGATTATCCTGGACATCGCTGCCGGAACTGCGGAGTACCTTGTTCAGGCCTGCCGGCTTTTCACGGACCTCGGACAACAAACTCCTAATTGCCAGCACCCAGATCAGCTAGCTGCTATTCCTCCTTCCCCTTTTGAACTTGTCAAATTTACAATTCGAGTGCTACACTCCCCGTCCCGTCGGCATGCTAAGTTGGCCGTTCCGACAATGTTTCACCCACGACATGGAGGTCGTTGGTGCCTTCCCATTTGCCTATTCGGACGAAGCTCAAGCTGGGATTGGGTTTATTCCTAGTTGCCATTCTTGCCCTCTTTGGCAGTGCCGTTTATGGACTGTACGCCTACCGAGGTTTGGTGCGAAGCTTAAGTGCCCGCTCGGCGGAACTCCCTCGTGCTAGCGAAATCCAACAACATGTCAACGACATTCGCGTAACGCTCAGCCAAGCCATCGAACGAGCTGAGCTACCCGGGAGCATTCAGTCCATCGCTGGCCCCGCGCGCAAAGGAGTCAAACCCAAAGTCCTGCCTTGGGATGCCCAGATCCTCCGTGATGAGTACCTCACGGGACTGGAGAATCTTGTCGATGCGATCGAGCGATATCGGCGGCAACTTGACCATACGAATCTCGACCATGACCTACAACTCGGCGACGACAGCAACGAACGCAAGACCTTGGTGCAGATCGACGGAATCATGGCAGTCCTCGGGGGGGAAGACGTGGGTGCCAAACTGGGAGAGGATTGGGTCCTCCGGCCTAGCGAGATCGAGAAGCTTCGCACCCAGGTCGACAAGCTCCGCATTTTGGCGGCCGAGCTTCCCAGTCACTTGCATACCCGGCTTCAAGCCCTGGCCGATGACGTGAAGGCCCAGTATCGCACGGCGTTGTCGATTGCCTGGGTGAATGCTGCCGTGGCGATGCTTTTGCTATTTACCGCGGTGCGGGCGTTTATTCGCTGGTTTGCGGTCCCCCTGCAAACCCTTGTTGAGGGCTCTCGTGAAGTCGCTCGGGGGAAATTCGATCACCGGATTCATCTGCAAACTTCCGACGAAATGGGAGAACTTGCCGAAGCGATGAACGCCATGACCAAACGCTTTCAGGAAGTCCGCGACGATCTAGACCAACAGGTTCGCGACCGAACGAACCAGGTCGTGCGGAGCGAACAACTTGCCAGCGTGGGTTTTTTGGCTGCCGGCGTAGCCCACGAAATCAACAACCCGCTCGCCTCGATTGCCTTATGTAGCGAATCCCTGGACTCGCGAATTGCGGAACTCCTGGAAAGTGCTGACACTTCCGAAAAGGAAGATGTTCAAGTAATCAAGCACTATCTGCAAATGATTCAACGTGAAGCCTTCCGCTGCAAGCAAATCACCGAGAAACTACTCGACTTCGCCCGAATGGGTGACTCACAGCGTGTGCGAACCGACCTGCGTGAATTGGTGGCCGGGGTGATTGACATGGTCCAACACCTGGGTAAACACCAGGATAAAATCCTGGCACTGGCGGAGGGCGACCCCATAATCGTCGAAGTGAACGCCCAAGAAATCAAGCAAGTTGTCCTCAACCTAATTACCAACGGTCTGGAATGTCTGGATTCTGGCGGCACGGTGCGCGTGGAAGTTAGCCAACAACAAACGTGCGCTCAATTGATTGTCGAGGACGACGGCTGTGGCATGAGCGAGGAAGTCCGCAAGCATTTGTTCGAGCCCTTCTTCACGCGCCGCCGCGGGGGACAAGGTACCGGGCTCGGACTCTCGATCACCTATCGGATTGTCGAAGAACATGACGGCAACATTGAAGCCACGAGCGCGGGCGCAGGATGCGGTTCGCGGTTCGTCGTTTCGTTGCCGTCGACTCAACTATTGAAGGAGAAACACCATCGCTACCAAGCAGCCTAATAGTCAAGGATTGACGCTGTTGTTTGCCGACGATGAACCCTCGCTGCAAGAGCTGATGAAGCTCGAGCTGCCGCGATTGGGGCACCGCGTGACCGTCTGTCCCGACGGCCTGACTGCCATCGCCGCATTGGACAAGAATTCCTACGATTGCATTCTGGTCGACCTCGACATGCCTGGAAAAGATGGCATCGGCGTGATCGCCCACTGCAAGGAGGTTTCACCCGAGACCGAGGCGGTCGTGCTCACCGGTAAGTCGTCGATGGAAACTGCGATCGCCGCCCTACGACACGGTGCTTTCGACTACCTGACCAAGCCCTGCAAACTCGTCGAGCTCCAGGCACTGCTGAAACGAGTTGCCGATAAGCGACAACTGACGCAAAAGTGCCGTGCCCTTCAGCATCGTGTCCAACGATTGGAAGGAACTCCACGGCTGATAGGCACGACTGCCTCCATGCAAAAAGTACGACTGTTGATCGAGAAAGTGGCACCCACGAATTCCACGGTGTTGATCCTCGGCGAGACGGGCACTGGCAAAGAGCTGGTGGCCCGTGCCCTTCACGATCAAAGTCCGCGCGCTGAGAACCCCTTCGTGGCGATCAATTGCGGAGCCCTGCCCGAGACGCTCATCGAAACGGAGCTTTTTGGTCATCGCAAGGGGGCCTTCACAGGAGCCGACGATCACCGCGTTGGTTTGTTTGAAGTGGCCCATGGTGGAACCT
>CALMBE010000442.1 GCA_937860165.1 uncultured Planctomycetaceae bacterium | reverse complement strand
TGAAAGTGATTACGAGGCCATGCGAAAGGCATTTGACGACTTATTCTTTGAAATTGACGTGAAAACTTTGGAATCAGTCGAAGCGTCCGAACAGCAAGTCGAGAAGCACGCCACTGCGTTGATGCAGATCAAACCGCAACTCCAAAACTAGATTACGGACAACAAGCCCAAGAGCGGGAAATAGAGCATGGCAGTATCTGAAAGCAAATCCACACTGATGACACTGACATCACGAGGCAATCAACTCGAAGACCGCTTCGAGTCCCTCCAAGGCGAGAAGTCCAAGTTAGAGCCCTTCCTTACTGAGGTTCTCGATTGGCTCCGTGAATGTGTGACATTTGGACAGTTTCTCACCAATGACTCCCCAGACCGCCGCGCCTTACAGGGGCGCCTGAACTATTGGACTTCACTCTTGACACACAGCGGGCATGCGACTTCTGAAATCGATCGCCTGGCGGACTTCGACCCACGAGCAGGTTTTGTACTCTCAGCCAACGAATTCCCCTATCATGGGCTTATTGCCGCAACCGACAAGGATCGTTTCTTCGGCCGGGAAGACGAAATCCAAGAGTACTGCAAACACTTGGAGGAATACTCCACACTACTTATCCAAAGTTCATCCGGCGGTGGCAAATCATCGGTAGCAATAGCCGGGGTAATCCCCCGACTCAAAGACAAGTATCCAACATGGATCTGTACGACACGCATCACGCCAGGAACTAATCCGGTGGAAGCCTTACAGAGGGCACTCACGAACGCGATGCCCCTATCACCTGAGATCTCCCAATTCGAGCCCAGCGCCATACTCAATGCGCTGGGCAATCGGATACTTCTCATTTTTGTCGACCAACTTGAGGAGCTGTTGACCCTCTGCTCCGACAAAAATTTACAGCAACGCTTCTCCGAACAACTTGCAAATCTGGTCAAAACAGAAAAGGTCAAACTTCTTGCCACCTTACGAAGCGATCACTCTGACCGCCTAGAATATTCCCAGGCATGTCGTGCGCTTTTCCTCGCGCTTAAACAAGACGGTGGCGTAAAAATGCTCTCCTCCATGAGTTTCAAACAAATTCGTGAGGCGATTCTGAAACCGGCCGAAGCCATCGGACTTCGCTTCATACCCCTATCATTGATTGACCAACTCGCAAGTGAGACTGCAAACGCCCCAGGCGGGCTTCCACTGCTACAGTTTTCGCTCCAACGGTTATGGGACCTTCGCCCCAAAAACAATCAAGGCGAACCACTTGACCTCATCAACAACGAAGCCTTTGAGAAGCTTCCCAGCGTTCAACAGGCGTTAGGAAATGTAGCGGCAGAATCCTACCGCAACCTTTCGGCAGACGTGCAGGATGCCTGTAAGCGCTTAATGCTTGAGCTCACTGTGCTAGATGAACGCCTAGAAATACCGCTTCGGCGGCGGCGGCGCGAAGATGATTTACTCGATGTCCTCAATAAAGCAAAGTTAGCCGACAATGCTACGGCTCGACAGCTTATAGAGCAATTTATCCAGGTC
This sequence comes from uncultured Planctomycetaceae bacterium, assembly GCA_937860165.1. Taxonomy (GTDB): domain Bacteria; phylum Planctomycetota; class Planctomycetia; order Pirellulales; family Lacipirellulaceae; genus Bythopirellula. The sequence goes on along the minus strand of CALMBE010000442.1, from coordinate 866 downwards.
CGACTCCTGATCCGAACAGGTACGGGAGAGGCAAGACAGATCGAGGTGGCGCACGAAGCACTCTTCCGGCACTGGGAAGGGTTTCAAGATTGGATCAAAAGTGAGGAAACACGAGTACGGCTACAGCAGGTTCGTCAGATCAGTCACGATGCCATTCAATGGGATCAGAAATCCCGCTCGCCCGATTATCTCAAGTTAACAGGAGACCCTCTGGGAAAAGCCCTAATATATCGGAAAGAGAACTGGCTCGATGCCCTCTCAGATCTCTATGTAGTAGCAAACGCTGATGCTTCAACAGCGAAGAACGCCGCCGCCACCGAGGCAGCGCGAGTTAAAAACAAGTACTATTTCGCAAAAATACTTGTGGCTTTCGCCGCCGCGGTTCTATCTGCGGTGCTCCTCTACAATCATTTTCAATCAGGTTGGGCCAATGAGAATATAAAGAATTCAGAGAAGTCTGCCGATAGTACGCTGGCCGCACTAATCCCACGCCTAGAACCAGTAGAAGCGCTTGACCTAGCCTACACGATTGAACTCGCATCACCTGGAAAATTTGCAGCTCCTTTGGCATACGCAATCGATCGATGGGTAAATAGTGAAACTCTCGCGGACAACCGTGATACCGGCACTGATTTTACGGCTAGTGGGCAGGCAATCTCCTTAATCTCAAGAGATTCGATAACCAAGCCGTTGAAGGTACAACTTTTTCCCATCAAATTAAACGGGACAAGATGGCAAGACGCCGTGACGATTCCCATGCCTTCCGACAGCGGATTGGCATCATTGGATGTCGGGCCTCCAATTCCTGGCAAGCCAGAAACCCGCTTGGTTGTTATGTCATTTGTTAAAAATGATGTGTTCGTGAA
>CALMBE010000441.1 GCA_937860165.1 uncultured Planctomycetaceae bacterium | reverse complement strand
TGGCGATCGACACACTCCGAATCGCACGAGTCATGTTCGCATTGGCAATCGCGATCAGCCCCTCGGCCAACTCGGTGAGTGTGAGAGATTCGCCGGTGGCGGACCGCACTTCGGTGGCCAGACGTGTGAGTTGTTTTTCGGTAGCGGCAAAGTCCAATTGAAATGGAAAACGCTCGACCACGATGCGACCCAAGTAAAAGTTCAGGTCGGTCACCGTGAGTGGCCCCCCGCGACCATAGCACGCGGGGCCCGGATTGGCCCCAGCACTCTCGGGTCCCACGACCAGCTTGGTGCCATCGAAACGACAAATGGAACCCCCGCCCGCAGCGACGGTGTTGATCGCCAGCGAGGGAGTCACCAGCCGAACGCCGGCCTTGCGCGATTCAAATTCGTATTCGAACTTTCCATCAAAACGAGAAACATCGGTACTGGTGCCCCCCATGTCGAAGCCGATGGCACGAACAAAGCCGGCTTGCCTGGCGACTTGAGAATAACCGACAACTCCCCCAGCAGGGCCTGATAGGACACTTTCATGCCCGCGAAAGGCTTCGGCTCGGACCAATCCCCCCGCGGAGGTCATCAACCGGACGTGACTCCCGGGGAGCGATGTTTGGAGGTCGGTCACATAGTGTCGGAGCACGGGATTCAGGTACGCATCGACGACGGTTGTCTCCGCGCGGGGAACAATTTTCGCAAGCGGTGCAATCTGGCTCGAACGACTGACCTCTCGGAAGCCGACTTCGCGGGCTATTTCCTCGACAATGATTTCATGGGCAGGAAACAAGTCGGCATGTAGGAAACAGATGGCGATCGACTCGATGCCGCGCTGAAGTAACTCGGCGAGTTGCCTGCGAATCGTCGCCCGATCGGGTGCTTCGAGTACCGGGCCATCGGACGCGACGCGCTCGGCAATTTCGATGCTGCACTCAGCCAGCGGAGCAGGTTTGCGAATTGTTAACGCAAACAGATCGGGGCGCTCCTGGGTGCCGATTTCCAAGAGGTCGCCAAACCCTTGTGTGGTCACCAAAGCCGTGCGGGCACCGGTGCGAGTGAGCAAGGCGTTGGTCCCCCGGGTGGTTCCAAGTCGCAGTTTAATTGGCGGAACGGGTTGCGAGAGGGGCAGTCCCATGAGATAACGGATCGCCAGCACCGGGGCCTCAAGCTCGCAGCGCAGTTCATAGCGAGCGTCAACCCGCACATCTCCCGGCGGCGAGAGTTTTAGTTCTCCCGTCGAAGCCTCAAAACCACTGACGGCCGATTCCCCGCTGGAAACACCCGCATCGTCGAGCAGTGTGCAGTGGAAACCGTTCCAGAAATTTTCGGGGTCGCCAATCCGCGCGGGATCGACAATCGTTTGTTCCGTCGACCCAGCGCCGATGGTCCCCTTGGTGATCCCAGAGCTGAGCAGCTTGTGGCGATGGAGCGTGCCGTCGGGACGCGTCGCCAAGCAGTCGGTGAAGGTTCCCCCCACATCGATCCAAAATTCCCAAGAGGGCACGGACATGGTGAGTCAATCCTGTTGCGGAATCGAAAACAGAAGGCGCGAGTTTCGAGTTACGAGGCGCGAGTCAAGAGATTAGCAGAATTTAACTCGTAACTCGCAACTTTCTTCTCAACTTTTTACTTTTTTTGGCCACCCTCGATTGGTATACTGTCGTTCACTTCCCGCCAAGATCGCCTGTCGGCCGGGGGGTAACTGAAAAGGTGATCGAGTCCTGTGATAACATAGCTTGTTCCCTCCTGAGGCTCGCACAAGTAAGCCAACCCAAAGCACCAGGCAGTGGTCGGGCTCCAGAGCCAGTCCGTGATCACCGTTGCGCAACGCCCCGAGAAAGCAATTTCAACAGGGTTTCCTCTCCGGAGGGTGATCACACTAGCCCGAAAGCTCGAACAAAAACCACAGGTCAAGGTAGGTGCCCGTGGGGCCCCACACTTTTTTTATTATCCCTCACCCCTGCATCCTGTCCCCTCCATCCTCCATCCTACTTCCTAAATCCCTTGCCGAAATTCAGCCGTCGGGTCGATGATTTCGTAGCCATCGTGCGTCGGGCGACTGTGGTATTCACTGCGCGCCGAGCGAGATTCGCTACGGTTTGGCCCGCGGGTGGAATCACGTAGAAGGCCGGGTCGTCGATCACCCACGGGGTCGACCACGTTTGACCGTCTTCCCTGTTGGCCACGTTGACAAACATATTGTCGAAGTAGCGACATTCCCAGCCATAAGCGAAACTGCTGAACAGGTGATCTTGTTCCGTGAGGTCATCGGTTCCCGCATGCGCATAATAGTGGACACGACCATCGGGAGTGAATGTCATCCCGAAGGTCCACCAACCCGGTTCAAGAATGCGGGGCCCGATCAGGTCCTTACCGGTCTGCTGTGCGCGAAAACTGATTTGGGCGTAATCTTGTTTATATTGCCGATTAGTTTCGCTGCGAAATATAATGAAAAAGCCCGGCCAGTAGGGTTCAACCTCCCCTTCTGGATTCGCTCCCCGACAATCGCCCCGCACACCGAACGAAGCCCCGGTACGATTTTCCCATTGCGCAAAAGGAGGAAGATAAACGCGCACCGTGAAGCTGGGAGTCCAACTCACAGGTACGGATTGGCCAAGTCGACTTTGAACTCCCATCAAGAGGTCATCTTGCATCTGCGCGTCGGCAATCTCACCGGGGATGCCCGAAAGGCGAGTCCGCAGGAGGAGAGCCCCCTCGCTGCCCGCAAGGCCTCCGGCTGGAGTCGGTACCCGGCGAATAAGATCGGGCTGACCCCGCATGGCACTTTCGTACCAACGCCCATTTCGCGACCGGCCCCCGGGGGGACGCTGATTTTCATCCTGCTCGTGGCTCGCTTTAAGCCCGTTCATCACGTAGCTCCAGCGGGGATCCTCGAAGTCGTCGCCGACTTGAGTAACCTTGATCCCGCTGCCAGGAACCACGGGATCGGAGACCTGCATCTGCTGGGCCTCGGCGAGGCTGGCAAAAAACAATAGAAACAACGATGCACAGAGCAACTTGCGAAACATCGGTAAGGTATCCTTCACATTGAACTGACAAACGATCAGCGCGTACCGTCGGAATCCCGAGGCGCACTGCTTGCAAATAGTTTCGGCAGACGACAGGGAGCCGCTAAAGTTTGCCTAAGCGGAAAAGTTTCGCGCGGGCTTTTTGCGGCGAATCTCCGCCAGCAGTGCTGTCACCGTGGCCTTAGGGCAGAGGAAATCAGTTATCGGCTTGCCTTAGTTGTCATTCCCGCGCAGGCGGGAATCCAGTGAGTTGGCGATCCGCTCGTCAATGATCTGCAGCATTAAGGGATGCAAACCGATAGGCTCGGCAACGCGGTATTCTACACCCAGATGGTTAGCTGCCGCTTCGGCTGCGAGGCGCGGTATATCTTCGTGCCAGTGTCGACCGGGTGAAAGAAAATAGGGGAACACCACGACGAGTTGAGCCCCTTGCTCGACGCACCGTGCGAAGGCCGAGGCAATCGAGGGTTCTGCCAATTCCATGTGGGCCGGCTCGATAATTTTCCAAGCGGAATGCTGTCGAAAGGCGGCAACCACCTCCAAGAGCATGTCGTTGCTCTCGGCCCGCCGCGAGCCGTGGTCCACGAGGATCACGGCAATGTTCTTGGGGGGTATGGCTGGCGATTGTTGGGGGAGAATCATCGAAGCGATCACGGATTTTTATGAATCCTGTTCCCCTTTGCCAGAATCACGGGCTTCCCGCAGCCGTGCGCGAATGGTTTCCAATCGCTGGGCGAGTTCCTGCTCAAATCCGCGATTGACGGGGCGATAGTATTCGCGGTCGATACCCAGATAATCTTGCGAAGCAACGCCCCCTTCGGCATCGTGCGCATACTCATATCCCACGCCGCGTCCCAGCCGATTCGCACCTGAATAATGGGCATCCTGCAAATGCACGGGAACCGGCAGGGTGCGACCCTCGCGGACATCGTGGCGGGCTTCACCGATGGCGACCGTTGCGGCATTGGATTTCGGCGCGCATGCCAAGTAGGCCACCGTTTGTGCCAGGGTGAGTTGACATTCGGGGAGACCCACGAATTCGCAGGCCTGCATCGCAGCCACGGCCAGCGGCAAGGCCTGCGGGTCGGCATTGCCGATGTCTTCGCTGGCCAGGATCACCAGCCGCCGGGTGAGAAATCGCACATCTTCGCCCCCTTCAAGCATCCGGGCTAGCCAATAAATTCCCGCATCGGGATCGCTGCCGCGAATACTTTTGATCAGGGCACTCGCCGAGTCGTAATGCGAATCGCCATCGCGGTCGTATTGAATCGCCTTCCGCTGGACACTTTCGGCGGCGAGTTCCAAAGTGAACTCAACAGGCTGCTCGTCGCAAGATAACACTCCGATCTCCAAGGCCGAGAGCGCCTGCCGGGCATCGCCATCGCAGGTCTGGGCGAGAAAGTCGGCGGCTGCGTCGTGCAGATGCACGGCAATAGTTCCCAGTCCGCGCTCTTTGTCGGCGAGCGTTCGCGTCAGGAGCGACTTGATGTCTTCGGGAGAAAGTGGCTTGAACTCAAACACCCGGCTGCGGCTCACCAAGGCGCTGTTGACCGCGAAGAACGGGTTCGACGTGGTCGCCCCCACGAGAATGACGGTCCCTTCCTCGACATCGGGCAGGAGCGCGTCTTGTTGCGACTTATTGAAACGATGGATCTCATCGACAAACAGCAGCGTCCGCAAGCCCTCTGCCGAGAGAACATCGCGGGCCGACTCAATCACTTCGCGGAGGTCTTTCACGCCGCTAGTGACGGCATTGAGTTGGCGAAATCGGCAGCGCGTCTCGGTCGCCAAGAGATGTGCCAAGGTCGTTTTGCCCGTGCCCGGTGGGCCGTAGAACAACAGAGCCGTGAGTCGGTCGGCTTTAATCAACCGCCGCAGGAGTTTGCCCTCGCCGAGAAAATGTTGTTGACCGACGAACTCAGAGAGCGAGCGCGGCCTCATCCGCAACGCCAGCGGCTGAGCGCGCTGGCGGTTTTCCAATTCGACGGCATCAAAGAGCGACATGAGTTGCGGTTCTGAAAAATGAGTTATCTGTCACAAACTGTTTTACGCCGAGTGGGTCCGCACGCCAAGTATGGGGGATCGAATACTCATACCGTAGGGTGGGTAAGACAGAGCCAACGTAGCAAGAGTTGAAGGCCAACTCCCTTCAGACAACGTCGCAATCCGTGGGGTCTTACCCACCTGAACTTGAAGCCGAAAGAAGGTGGGTGAGGCACCAACTTGTGGAATGCGCAGGGTAGTGTGGGGTTCCTGCAAGCGCTGAAATAGCTCTGCCTCACCCACCCTACAAACGGCTCTTCTCTTCTTGTTTGATCGTTACAACCGTTGTACGCTGAACTGAATGGCTCGCCTAGTGAGGGGGAATTCGCGGTGGGAATCGAGTGGCACTCCCTGTGCGGTAGAGTTGGGAGACGCGATCCGCTATGCGCGGATCGTCCCGCCGCAAAACCTGCCTTTCCCTTCCGCCTGGTTCGAGAAAAATCTGCCATGAAACATTACGACTGCATAGCGATCGGTACTGGCCCCGCGGGGCAAAAGGGTGCGATCCAAGCTGCCAAGCTGGGCAAGCGCGTGGCAATCATCGAGAAGAACCAAGTTCTGGGGGGGGCCCAAATCAATACGGGGACCATTCCCTCGAAAGCCCTTCGCGAAGCGGTGCTGCATTTGACGGGTACCAATCGCCGGGGGATTTCCGCGCACCGCCAGTTGAAGAAAGACATTACCATCGCCGAGTTGGTGAGCTTCTCGCAGCGAGTGATTCGCCACGAGTGGGACGTGATTCGCGACCAATTCGACCGCAATGGCATCGATCTCTTGTGGGGCAAAGCCCGCTTCACGGGGGCGAATGAATTGGCTATCGAGGGGCCCAATGGAGAAGAACGCGTCTCGGCGGATCGCTTTCTGGTCGCGGTCGGCACCAAGCCAGCACGTCCGGCGTCGGTCCCGTTCAACGATCGTTCGATCTTTACAAGCGACGAAGTGCTGCGGCTCAATCACCTGCCGAAGACCATGATTGTCGTAGGTGGCGGTGTCATCGGCACGGAGTACGCGTGCATCATGGCAACCCTCGGGGTGCAAGTGACCTTGGTCGAAGGCCGAGACCGGGTGCTTGGTTTTCTCGATCTAGAAATCGCCGATGCATTTCAATATTTTATGCGGCAACAAGGAATCACCCTCCGCTTGGGTGAAAAGGTTGAGAAAATTGAAGAGGTCGAATTCCAAAACGGCAAGGTGACTCGGTTGGTCGAGGCGCGGTTGGAGTCGGGTAAAACCCTGCACGCACAGACGCTGCTCTACGCCGTGGGACGCCAAGGAGTGTGCCATCAACTGGGACTCGACAGTGTCGGAATCGAGTGCGATGACCGCGAGCGATTGAAGGTCAACGAGTATTATCAGACCACTGTCCCGCATGTGTATGCGGCAGGGGATGTGATTGGATTTCCCGCGCTGGCTTCGACGAGTATGGAACAAGGTCGCCGGGCGATTTGCCATGCCTTCGATTGCGCGGATGTGACCAACTACAACACGAGCTTGTTTCCCTATGGCATCTATGCGATTCCCGAAATCTCGATGGTGGGGAAGACCGAAGAACAGCTCACCAGCGAGGGAATTCCCTACGAAGCGGGTATCGCCAACTACCGCGAAATCGCTCGAGGCCAACTCTTGGGGGACGAATTGGGGATGCTCAAGATGCTGATTCACCAGGACACCCACAAGATATTGGGGGTTCACGTCATCGGCACCGGGGCAACCGAATTGGTCCACATTGGTCAAGCCGTGATGGCCTTGGGGGGAGACGCGGAATTCTTCGTGAATAACGTGTTCAATTTCCCCACTTTGGCTGAGTGCTACAAAGTGGCGGCCTACAATGGGCTCAATAAACTCAACCACGTTTACTCTGGAACCTGCGAGCCGGTTTCGGTAAGCTGTAGTCTCTGAAGTTGTAAAGCGCTAGTGAATTTGGTGAATGGTGATTAGTGATTGGTGATTTGAAATAGGTTGAAGGTGCCCGGGAATTAACCATGATTAGATACGCCTAATCGTCATTCCCGCGAGGGGCAAGCCCTGCGCGGGAATGACTGGCTAATAGCTGGCAATGTGATACAACATTTCCCGAACACCCCCAATAAAATCACTTTGTGATTCCCTACAACATTACAATTCTTCCACTTCGTGTCCTTCGTGCCTTCGCGGTAAAATTTGCCTGGCACTTATCCCTGATCTAATTTAGCCGAACCGATGAAACTGTTTACTTACGGCACGCTGATGTTCCCCGAGGTGTGGGAACGGATTTCGATAGGACCTTTTCCTTCGCGTCCCGCCACACTGCGCGGCTATTCGATCTTCCGTGTCCGCGACGCGCTCTATCCTGGAATCTTACGGAGTAAGAATGGCGCGGTAGTAAACGGTTTGCTCTATGAGGAGATCGACGAAGACACGTTGTTTGAGTTGGACACCTACGAATCGAGCTTTTACGTCCGCGAGCCCGTGGTTGTGCAAGTGGCCGATGGCAGTGAAGTCGAGTGCCACGCGTATGTTGTACCCGAATCGCGGAGTGACATGCTCACCGAGGAACCGTGGCATGCCCAGTGGTTTCAGGAGCACAAGCTGGGTGAGTATTTGAACGGGTAGCGTCGGGGCTTGCGAAAAATGCGACCCTGCGCGAGACTGACGCCTCCCGCTCTCCAATTAGGCGAGCGGGAGGCGTTAGCCTCGCGCAGGAACCCAAGACCCGCCCACTACCCTTACCACTTCTCCAACGGGCCGATGGTGACCGTGGTGTGCCGCGTCAGCGGGAAGTCGCGCAATACTTGTTCGATGTCGGCGAGGGTCACGGCGTCGATCGAGCGCAAGTCGTCCGCGGTGCTGCGGTACTCGCGGCGCTGGAGCCAGTTGCCTCCAACATTGAAAAGTCGGTTGCGCGGTCGTTCGCTCCCCAGCACGACGCGGGACTTGACTTTACTCTTAGCCTGATGGAGCTCCTGGGGCGTAAAACCTCCGGCTTCGGCTTGGTGCTGCAACTCGCTCACCCGGGCAAAATTGTCCACAGCAGATTCAGGTTCGCAGCTAATCCAAGCGAAGTACATGCCGGCGCCTTGGTATTCGTAGTGACCGACACTTGCACTTTCGACCAACCCCGGATCGACCAATTCCCAGTAGAGTCGGCTGCCGGAATCGTCGCCGAAAATGGTGGCCAAGAGTTTCGCGGCATAACGTCGCTCATCCTCGGCGGCGGGGGCGTCGGCAAGTTGCAGGATGTATTGTTGCGTCGAACTAGGACGACTTACACAGTGAAACGAGGTGGTCGAATTGGAACGGGGCAGCGCTCGTTCACTTGGTGCCGAGGTCCAGGCCGCACAGCGAGCTTCTACTTGGCGAACAAGTGCCTCGAAGTCAACCTTACCCGCCGCGGCGACAAACATGTTGTTGGGTGCATAACGTGACTCAAAATAGTTCTGCATTTGTCCTACCGCCAAGGCTCCCACCGACTCTTCCGTTCCCAGTACACTGCGCGCCAATGGATGGTTGCCGTAGTGCAACTCCTTGATTCTGTCGTCCATGCCGAAGGGGGGTTGGTCGGCATACATCTGGATTTCTTCGATGATGACTTTCTTCTCCATCGCAAAGTCTTCCGCCCGCAGACTGGGCCGCATGATGTCGGCCAGGATATCGACCACGGGTTCCTGATACTCAGGGAGTACCGAGGCGTAGTACACGGTATTTTCTTCGCTGGTGAAGGCGTTGTAGTGGGCCCCCAATTCGTCGAACTCGCGATTAACATCGTCTGGCGAGCGGCGAGGAGTTCCCTTGAAGACCATGTGTTCGAGAAAATGGCTTACTCCGGCGAGTTCATCGTTTTCGTCGCGCGCACCGGTGCGGACGAAAAAACCGAGCCCCATGGAGTAGGCCGACTCATTGCATTCGGCCACAATTTCCAAGCCGTTATCAAGCGTATGACTGCGAAACTTCACCGGGCAACTCCAGCGGCTGGGGACCTAAGGTGGCAAATGTAAAATCAGTCGGTGGGTGCGACTGGAGATATTCGTTGATCATCGGCGCGGTCAATTCGTCGACCAAACTACCGATTTCTTCGAGCGAGCGGACTCGACCCAAGTGGTACCATTCCCGAGCGATCGCACCACTCCGCGAGCTGGAGGATTCTTGCTGCATGATGAGGCTGCTCTTGATGCGGGCTTTGAGGCGAGTGAGCTCGTCGGGCAAAATGCCGGCTCCAAGTCTTTGGAGTTCAGAGAACGTCACATCGAGAGTTTCCTGGGCGCGTTCTGCTGAAGTACCGGCATAGCACAGCACGCGAGCCCGTTCCAACTGGGTTTGGAGCGAGGCGCTCACGGTGTAGCAGAGTCCTCGGCGTTCGCGGACTTCGGTAAACAACCGCGAGCTCATCCCCCCGCTGAGAACGCCCACCGCCGCCCAGGCCAGATCGACACGTGCGCCGCGCGCTCGAGCAGCACGGTGGCGAGATCAAGCGAATCACTTGGGAGGTCATGGAGCGCGGCCACGCAGTCGCCGT
>CALMBE010000440.1 GCA_937860165.1 uncultured Planctomycetaceae bacterium | reverse complement strand
TGCAAAGAACTCGCTAATTTTGGTGCTAGCTGATGCTAGCGACACAGAATTCCTTGCAGCCCCCAATTCGCCAGCAGCCCGACGGCACCCCTGGCAACCGTCCCCGAGCCCGAGAGTGCCATGTTACTGCTATGGTTATTGGGATTGGCAGCCTGTCGGAGGACCTTGTTCCGGCCTACCAGCTTTGAGCTGTATTTTGTGTACAGGTCGGAATTCCTCGCCCTCCGGGCGAAAAAACAATTCAAATGCGCCCGCGCAGTGTATAAGAAGCGATTCTTAGCACGACATCCCCGCGGCTATAGGGCATCGTAAACGTCCATTTCGGGTCGGTCCCAGTCTTCTGCAAACGACTTCAAGCGCTGTCGCAAATTGTCGGCCTGTTGCTGGTCGATGCCTCTTTCGACCAGATCGACCGAGGCAGCATTTACAAAAGTAACTATTACCTTCCCTTCGAGATTGGAAGGTGGAGTTTCTAAGAGCTCAATTCTGCCCTCTCTGTAGACACCCTCGAAGGACCTGAGCATAAGAGTAGCTCCCTAGGGATTTCAATGACTCACCTCACCCTACAACTCACCCTATTCTTGTTCCACGAAGATTGCACGGAAAGGCATCGAAGTTGTCACCCAGGCAGTTGCACCTTTCAAGTCAACCATAAGCCCCAAAGGAGGTCTCAGGAAGGGAACTTACTAGCACCCCCCCGGTAGCGATTCTACCGGTTTTTCGGCCATAAACGCATCTAACCGCTGGCGGCTTAGCGGTCGCACCGGAAAAGTTTGCCCCCTTCTAGTCCAGCATTTATACTACAGGCTGGCTTTCCCTACCCGCCATTCACGCCCCTCGAACAGAGATGCTATGACCGGTTTGACCCCAATTACTTACCGCTGGTTTCCAGCGAGTTTCTTGGTAGCGACGTTGGTCCTAGTGGCTCCCGGGTCGCTCCGCGCGCAAGTTGCCCCGGCTGCTGTCGAATTCGCACCGGGGGTGTTGACCACGATTCCTCCGCAACTCGATCCTTCAGACACGGTGGCCCAGCACGACATCGTCGAACTGCGGGCCGATGCCAAGCTCAAGCGCACCCCCAAGTTGTTGTCCGAAAGTCGCACGTTGTATGAACAGGCCAAGGGCACCGAGTTTCGCCGCGATGTGTGGTGTCTGGAATTGTCGTTCAAACCGCTGCGTATGATGGCCGTCGACATTCCCCAAGCCTCGGGCAAGATGCAGCGGAAATTGATTTGGTATCTCGTGTACCGCGTACGAAACACGGGGGCGGGTCTCGCCCCCAAACGCCAGGACGATGACACGTTTTCGACGTCCAAACAATCGTCCGGGCCGCAACGATTCAGTCCCCAGTTTTTCTTGACCAGTCTCGACCGCGATCCCGAGGGCAAACCGATTCGCAAATCCTACCTGGACCGCATTCTGCCTTCAGCCGTTGCTGCGATCACGCGCCGCGAACTTCCCCGCGGAGAACTGCTCAACAGTGTGCAGATTGCCGAAAAAATGCTCGAGCCCGAAACCGGGCGCGATGTCCACGGGCTGTGGGGCGTGGCCACTTGGGAAGACGTGGATCCCGAGATGGATTTCTTCGCCATTTACGTTTCCGGGCTGACCAATGCCTATGTCTGGGAAGACCCCGCCAAGTTCCCCGCCGGGGCTGCCCCGGGGACCGGGCGGTCGTTCCAGCGGAAGATGCTCCAGCTCAATTTCTGGCGTCCGGGCGATGCGATTGCGGAAAACGAGACCGAAATCCGCTTCGGCTCGGCCCCCGGAATGGCCGAAAATTACGGCACCCGCGAAGGCGTTGCCTACCAGTGGGTTTATCGCTAGAATCGACGGGCTAAGACGCGCGCTGGCCGGTCGGTCCCTGCGGTCTGAAAAAATCCCTCAATTCAACATTTAGCCCCCACGAAGTGCCATGGCTCATAAAAAAGGACAAGGCTCCAGCCGCAACGGTCGCGATTCCAACGGTCAACGTCGCGGAGTCAAACGCTACGGCGGCGAGAAAGTCATCGCCGGCAACATCCTCATCCGTCAGCTCGGCAACAAATTCCACCCTGGCAAGGGCGTGGGTCAAGGCAAGGACTACACCCTGTTTGCCTTAATCGATGGCCAGGTGAAGTTCGACCGCGAAGGTCGCCGGATCAACGTCTTGCCCGTGGTTGTGGCGTAGCGCTCGGTAGCAGTCCAAGCAATCATTCACAGGGGATGCGCCCACGGGTGCATCCCTTTTTTTGTAGACGAGTAGATTACAAGAGCAGGAATTAAAACTCCGTCATTCCCGCGCAGGCGGGAACCTAGTGTTCTGTAAGAGCGTAATTTTAGGGTGCCATGCCCACGCTGGTACTCCGGCGTGGGCATGTGATTCGCCTTACAAGCATGGCCGCTGCGGAGTACCGCCGTGGCCATGGCACCCACAACTTTCGCTTTGACACTGTACTAGAAAATGCAAGAATCTGGTTTCCCGCCTGCGCGGGAATGACGTGTACTGCCAGCCCCCGCATCCCAGCCCCCAGTCCCACTATGTTCGTTGATCGAATCACCGTAGAAGTTGAAGCCGGCAAAGGGGGGGACGGGTGCGTCAGTTTCCGTCGTGAGAAATATGTCCCGC
>CALMBE010000439.1 GCA_937860165.1 uncultured Planctomycetaceae bacterium | reverse complement strand
CAGGTCCCGACCGCCACGACAATGGCGCGAAGCCGGCGTTCGGTCCCGTGGCCAGATATGTGTCGCACGAACCCTCGTATGTGACGAGGACATCGGCGACGTCGGCGAATGCTGCAGGCACGTCAACGCCGGGGTTCAACACCGTGATGGCGTTCGGATCGAGTCGATGGGCATGTTCGCGGAGTCGACGCAGCAGCGGCGCAACTGATGCTCCATCGTCGGACTCGGCAACTTGATCGAAGAAGATTCCCGTGACGCAATCGCGGTACAGACAACACCAACTGGTCATGTCGAGGAGGATCTGTTCGATCCAGTCCTCGATCAACGTGGAACCCAGTCGGGTGCGCAGCCCAGTTCGGCCGAAGTAGCCGGTGTCGACGTACCCGACGATGTCGGAGCCGGCGCCCCGGGCTCCCCCGAACGCTGTGGCCCATTGCTCATCCCTGACGATGCCGGGGCCATCCGACACGTTTGCCACGACAAGAGCGATGCCCTGTGTGATTGCCAGCCGTGACCAGTCGTCTGCACTGTCGTCCGGATGGAAGTAGGCCGGTACGGCCTGATACTGAAGTGACCGATCATCCATCTGCGAACTCCGTGCTCCTGACGATCTCGCTCCACAGATCAGCGAGCGAGTCTTCGATGCTGTACTCGGCCGCCCACCCGAGCGTCTGCCGGATGGTCCCGATATCTGCGCATTGCCAATCGACGTGCTCCGACCTGGCAGATGAGACGTCGGTTTCGACGATGCCACCGTCGTATCCGGCTATCGAGGCAAGGCTCCTGACCAGATGCAGGCACCCGACGGCCTCGCCGCGCCCGACGTTGAGCACCAAGCCAGACGGTGCTGCGGGGGCGGCTGCCGCGAGCACCGCGCTGGAGATGTCCCTGACATCGATGTAGTCGCGCCACGAGTCGAGGGCTCCGAGGGTGATCGTGTCAGCGCCCGTTCGGAGTGCCTGGTCGATCTCTCGTGCCGCCCTTCCGGGCAGCGTCGTCGCCGGGGAGAATCGTCCGACAGGGTTGAACAGTCGCAGCACGGTGACCGAGATCCTTCCCCGAGTGTCTGCGGACAGCAACTGTTCTGTCGCCTCCAGCTTGCTGGCGCCGTAGTCGCTGCGGGGATTGGCGAAGGTGGTCTCGGACACCGGGTAGCCGTGCTGGTGCGCCCCGTACTCGGCGGCGGAGCCGATGCTTCGAGAACTTCGCGATCAATCGGAGGCATTCGAGATTGAGCAGATCGCGCGCACGACCGACTCCAGCAAGTGGTTGCGTTTTGAGGTGCACCTTCATGGTGAAATGAACCTCCTCAATCGTCGTGGGTGTGCACACCCGGATTGTCGAATTGCGGTAGCTAAGCGCATTGCACGAAGTGTGGGGCTTATAGCTGATCGTGTGTGGATCACAGATCTGCTTTCCGAAAGATTCGTGGATTTCGGAAGAGTAACGAATTCCAAATTGGACGATGTCGTAGCCGATTTTTTGGTATTGGCGCAACTCCTACCCCTGATACGGGCTGGTGTAGTCAGATTCAGGTCTCCTTTGTTTCCGACCTGCCAACCGTGCCTCGAACATTTTGAACGCCTTGTTGATGAGAAGTCAGAAGAGCTCGCAAAAGTGTTTGCTTCCGAGTTTCGTCTGGAGAGGCGTGATGACGGAGGCTATTTTGCACACACTGGCAATTGCTTGGAACCAAGTATGGTATTTCAAAGTTTGTCCAGTGCCATGAAGCGTATACCAAGTGCCGAGAATTTTGCGAAAAACTGGGTACGGGAAGAGTTACGTTCGGCGATATGGATCGCGCGTGAGGCATCTTTGACAAGTGGGTCAGTGATATCCAACTCGCGGGTAGGTCTCGCTGGCCTACTCCAGCAAGAAGGCCGGCTCGTGGACATGAATCTGCTACTTCTTCTGGATAGAGAACGTGGGTTTACAGTGCCTTGGGTCAGCGAATTGAATGCGGCACAGATTGTCCAGCTTCGCGAGGAAGCGTCCTCGGCCTTGCCACTATTCCGTGAAAAGCTCTGTCGTGCTATGACGGTTCAAGACCAAGGAGCACTGTCTTCAACGCCATCCGATTCGCTAGTCGCCGATCTCAGGGAGCAAGCTGCCGAAGTTCGGGCCGAGTTGGAGGCGAAGCGCACTCATTCGGCCCGCTATTGGAAGACTGCGTATGGAATCCTTGGTCTGGGATTGTCTGCGTATGGAGTTGCCACGGACCAAGTGCCTGCCGGAGTTGGCGGACTGCTTCCAATAATACATATGCTTGTTAATCACAAGACCGGCCACGAGTTAGAAGTTTCGAAACTCACAACAAAACCTGGTTTCGTACTTGTCAGAGCTCATGACATTCTGACCCATTCCCATGAGTCATAGGATTTGGCCTACCCTGTATGCAATCTGACCGACCTCTGCTGTGCTTTGGTTGGCGGGTCAACGCAACGTTAATGCGGCAGAGCTAATGGTCGCTTTACCGCGGTGCGATCTCGGCGCCGAACTTCCGCTCGTGGCCGTTCTGCGACCGTCGGTGGCCGACCCTTAGCCGAAGTCCACGACCGACCGCTATCGGAAGGCGGGATTAGGCTGATCCGCATAAGACCCCGTGATAAATGGTCCTACGGTCGCAACTCATTGAAACAACACCGGGCATGTCGTATTCTTTACGAACTGGTGTGGCCTGTTATGCGGACAAAAATTGGCAAATCCGGTTCTAATACGGATCGGCTTAAACATAGTTCGGCGTCTCATGGGGTTGCACACGAAACAAGTGCTCACGGCGTGCAGGTGGTAGCGGCGCATGATCCCGCCTCAGAGCGCGCCCTGGCTTCCCGTTAGGATCACATCGTGACTACGGATCTCCTACAACCAGGCTGGACCGATTTTGACTCCGCCGAATTGCGCTTCATTCTGCTCGAGTGCATCGGAAAGCCAGGTCAGTATGATGGCCGCGACAGCAGTCCGAATACGTTTTATCTGCCGCTTGCGGGCCCATCCTGCCAGATCAAGCTGACTTTTTCCGACAGTAAGCAGATCGTCGCCATCGAGCCTGGCGCAGCGTTCGATGCCAATCAGTGGAAGCAGGTGGTTGAGGAGATCGAAAGGACCGGACCGCATAAGGTTGGACGCGACTATAGCTTCAGCAGCTACCGCGTGCGTGGCTCGTGGCGCGGAAAGCGATCTGGCGTGCAGATACTGCCACCGCATGTGAACGCGCCTGTTGCTCCGGCTGAAAGGGCCGAGCACCCGTTCATCCTTGAATTTCCAGCGAAGGTCAGCGACAACTGGCGAATCACGAATTTCCGGAGGAGACGAGAGCATCGGCGATTGACATTCCTTCTCAACATCCTTCTTGCGGGGAATACAACGATCCAACCGAGTCGTCCCAAGCATTTGTGGGCGATCATGTCGGAGGAAAGCTTCGGCAGTGAGAACGTCAAATGGGTACAGGAGTTCTACTTCGCCAATATCGGTAACATCGTACAAGACGAGTTGTCACCGCCAGCGGCTGAAACCCTTGAGGAAGTTGACTCTGAAAGATATTACGCAACGGTCGGCCACGATGGGCAAGGTTTGCGAGTCCCGGTCGACCTCGATGACTCGATTTGTTGCTACATGGGACTTTCGAAAGCAAATCAAGACAACTTCTTTCGTGCAGGGTTTTGGATGGACATGGCCTCGCGGCAATGGACCATGTCCTTTTCCGCTTCTTTTGCTTCCCTTGCCATTGCCGTAGAGGCATTGGGCGAACGAGATTCCCGCCCAACAGCAAGATTTCGTAACTTTATCGAGCGGTACGCACCTGGCGCTAGTCTCGAGAAGCGGCGTAATGAGATGTACGAGTTGCGATCAGACATTCTTCACGGCAGTGGGCTTATGGAGATGGACCAGGATGCGCACTTCGGCTGGACGCCGCCCGAGCACAAGGAAGAGGAACTCCTTCGAGAGCTCTGGGGATTAACGCGTATCGCAATGCGTAACTGGCTAAGAGATCCGCTGTCAACTTAGTCGGGTAGAGATGTTGGAACGGCTCACCTTAATCGGCAGCCGCCGAACCTTGCGCTCGAACGGACGCGCCGAGAAGGGCCGTCTTGCTTCACAACCGTGATGTCGGCGCGCCGCTTAGCTTGAACTTTAATGCTGCAGGGCTGAGGACCGCTATATGGTAGCGCGATTTTGGTGCCGAACTTCCGCTTCTGGCCGTTGAGCGACCATCGGCATCCGACCCAGACCGGTCGATCTCCGAATTGAGAAGCGGCCGTTCAACGTCTGCGTTCTTATGGTAGGAGGTCGAGGTTAGTACCAGAGTATGGCTCTGCTGCTGCATGCATCTCCCTGTCGTAGGCTTGTCTTAGCTCTGCGTGCATTCTCCTGCCCCTGACAATCAACCAGACTTGTATACCGAGAGGACTTCGACCATGTTACGGCCTATGCTGAATTGGGGATGCACGAAAAACCTCCGACTCATTCACGA
>CALMBE010000438.1 GCA_937860165.1 uncultured Planctomycetaceae bacterium | reverse complement strand
CAGGCAGAGCGACTTGTAGCGCTTGCGCCAGCTGTCGCCTGCGCGGGCGGCGGCTGGCATCCAGCGATTTGCGCTCGGCGATTTCCACCCGCCGATTTGCGCCCGCCGATTTGCGATTGACAGGCTTCGGCGGCATCCCCATAACGACCGCCAGAGCCCTGCTCGTGTCCTTGTCTCTGGAAGGCCGATGTCGTGTGCTGGACACCCGGATCGGCTTCCCAGTGAGCGGAGGACGCGAGCGCTTTTTATTGTCCTGTGATTTCGTCTCGAACTTGGCGATGGTCGCCGTGCCGCACGATGTGTCGGCAGGTTCGGTGTGTCGGCAGTCTCGGTTTGCCGGCAGTCTCGGTTTGCCGGTGAGGACACGTCAAGAGCAGCGCCACGCTACAAGTTCGACGGCAGGGCCTTGCTGTCTTGCCGTGTATGTCGGTCGTAGCCGAGGTCAGGAACTCGGTTTCGGCGCCGCCTGGATTGGAGAGGTGCCCGAGTGGCTAAAGGGGACGGACTGTAAATCCGTTGGCTACGCCTACGTTGGTTCGAATCCAACCCTCTCCACCAATCCAGCGATGCAAAGATATCTTTGCAAAAGGTCAGCAACCCCGTTGGGAACGGCCGAAGCGATCCCCCGAATGCGCCGCGAGAGTCTGCCGCTGTCTCGATGGCCGGGTCCGCGCAACGATGGGTCCTCGGCAACCCGCCTTCGGCTCGGCCGAGGAAGGCGCCGGAGTGTGCCGGGGAGGCCGTCGCCGTCTCCCTCAACGGCGCCGGCAGCGCGCTCGGCTTAAGTGGGGGGAGTTCAATGAATACCAGGTCGGTCAGCGCTTCCACTGCGAAGGCCGAAATCCCGACCGTCGCAACCTGCGCACCATTTTCCTCGGCCAGGGCGACCCATTCATGCGTCTTGGCATACAGCAAATTTTCAGCTTTCACGATAAATTCTCCCCACCGCTGGCGACTTAGCGATTTTATTTTTTCCCACGTTCGTAAAATGGCAACGGCACGACAGTCGCCACTTGGAGCTGACCCCGGATATCAACCGCTAAACGCGTCCCCACGGCTGCCGCCGGTGGCGACACATAGGCCATCGCAATCGCATGGTTGAACGTGGGCGAGAACGTCCCGCTCGTGACGTGGCCCGCTGCTTGGTCTCCCATCAGCACGGTCGCGCCTTCCCGGGCCACGCGGCGACCTTCCAACTGAATACCCACCCGCACCGGCTGATTGTGATCGCGGCGAAAACCAACGAGTGATTCTCGACCCACGAATTCTCGTTCCGGTAGATTGATCGCAAAATCGAGCCCTGCCTGCACGGGATTGATCGTTTCGCTCAACTCATGACCATAGAGCGGCATTCCCGCTTCGAGGCGCAGCGTGTCTCGCGCCCCGAGTCCCACCGCGCGGCCCCCGACGGGAGCAACCGCAGCAATGATTGTCTCCCACATCTCGAGCAACTTTTCTGATGGACAAACAAGTTCGCAACCATCTTCCCCCGTGTAACCGGTGCGACTGACAAAACAGTCCACGCCACACACTTGGCTCATTTGCCCTGTGTAATAGCGGAGTGATGTCAGCTCGCAAGCAGACAACGGATCGAGCATCTCGATAGCCCGGGGCCCCTGCACGGCAATCATGCCGTGGGTGGTGGTGATGTCTTCGAGTCGCACATCAAAACCAGCCAGGTGCGATTCCAGCCACGCGAGAATCTTTGGTCGATTGCTGGCGTTCACCACCAGTCCGTAGCCCGAGGGCTCGCCGCTGGCCAAGACCACCCGGTAGCAGAGCACGTCGTCGAGAATTCCCCCCGCCTCGTTGCAAATGAGCGAGTAGCGAATCTGATGCGGCTTCATGTCGACCACCGAGCGGGTCAACAAGCTATCGAGATACCGAGCCGCGTCGGGGCCATCCACCAGCACCCGGCCCATGTGCGAAATATCGAACAGCCCGACCGCAGTCCGCGTGGCCTGATGTTCTTCGACAATCCCGGTGTACTGCACCGGCATCGACCAGCCCGCGAAATCAACCATCCGACCACCGTGCGCAGCATGCCAATCGCCAAGCGGAGTTCGAGCCAATAGTTCAGGGTGCGACATGGAAGGTTCTGCCAAAGTCTGGTCCAGCGAGAAGCTGCATTCTAACGATTTGGCGGCTCGCTACCAGGGGCAGGAAACCGGTGTCAGGTGGCTGAACAGATGCTACCTGACCGCTTGCGAAATAAGAGCCGCGATTCTAAGTTTACCCGCCGTGGAGCGAATCGCCGGCCTGCGATTCATTGAATCGCGGCTAGTGGATCAGGATCTCCACCGCCCCGCTACCGCCGCTTGCGCTTTTTCTTGGCGTCGCGGGGAGAAGGTTTGTGCGATTTATTCGCTGGCTTCCCGCGGGCAGATTTGCCCGTGGCAGGTTGCCCCAATTTCTCCAAGAGTCGCAGGTCGAGTTCCCGTCGCTCGACATCGACCACCGCCGAGTCGACTCATCCCGTTCGATAACAGCTATTCCAAAAAGTTTGTCAGTTTCTGGGCCCCGTGGAGAACGCGGACGATTTCAATTCCTTCTGAAGTTGGACGGTAGAATACCACGTAGTTGCGGAACCGGCGACCGAGAGTCCAGACTCGAACGCCAGCATGTTTCGGATGAAGATATAGTTCACCCAGGAAAGGCCGGGAGGCCAATAAAGTAAATGCCTTCTCGGCGACATTCAAGAAGCGGTGAGCAGCGGACGCATTATGCTGCTGGATGTAGCTGGCGATGCCATCAAGGTCACGGTAGGCTGCTGGAGTTATCGTGACGTTTGTTGGCACACGGATTCCGCAATCAAGATTTGGACGATTCGCGTTGGTCGATTCGAGCGTGGAGCGATTGCCAATCTTCGGGTTTCATTTGGGTGGGCGGACCACCTTCGATGCCAGCAGATATCATCTCGTCGATTGCTTCGCGGCTTTTGCCTGCTAGAGAGAATTCTGCTGGAGCCCCATAATCCTCGACATCGTCCGCGGCGATGAGGGCGGCGACATAGGCATCGACTTGACCTCCAAAGCCTGCTGCGGCGGCCTTTTGAAGAATCAAAGGGACAACATCATCGGGTAAGTTAATTTGCATCGAGGTCCTCGCTTGCTTCAGTTTGTCAGGCTATAAGGCGGCTGTCAAAGCCTGTTTTTTCTGGCTGCTACAAGACATTGTGAGCCGGCCCCGCTTGCGAAATAATAGCCGCGATTCGACAAATCGCCGGCCTGCGAATCATCGAATCGCGGCTAGTGGATCAGGATCACCACCGACCATCCCCGCTACCGCCGCTTGCGCTTTTTCTTGGCGTCGCGGGGAGCGGGCTGGTGCGATTTATTCGCTGGCTTCCCGCGGGCAGATTTGCCCGTGGCAGGTTGCCCCAATATCTCCAAGAGTCGCAGGTCGAGTTCCCGTCGCTCGACATCGACCACCGCCACCGCCACCCGCACCGGGTCACCCAGTCGAAAGGTGTTTCCCGAGCGAAAGCCCCGGATCACGTGCCCCGCACGATCGAACTTGTAGTTATCGTCCGAGAGCGAAGTGATATGCACAAATCCCTCAGCCGGAAGCTGGGTTCCCATGACGAACAGACCAAAGTTTTCCACGCCGGTGATGATCCCATCCAACTCCAACCCCACCTTATCTTGCAGATAGGTGAGCAGTTTCACTTTATTGAGTTCCCGCTCCGCCTCGGTGGCCCGTTGCTCGCGGGCACTACAGTGATCTCCCAGTGCCAAGAGTTCCTCCAGGTGTTGCTCGGGGGCCTTGCCGCGCGTCACCGCGTCCAGAAGTCGGTGAATCGTCAGGTCCGGGTAACGGCGAATCGGCGAGGTGAAGTGGCAGTAACATTTGCTCGCCAACGCAAAATGCCCTTCTTCCTCGGGGCCATACACGGCCCGTTGCATGGCCCGCAACACAGCGTAGTTCACCGCGTGTTCACGGGAATCCCCCTTGGCAGCGGACAACAGATCTTGGAGCGCAAAGCGACTTTCGAGACTTTCGGTTTTGAATCCCAACTCGCCGACAAAATCGGTGAGCGCCTTGAGTTTGCGTGGCTCGGGGGCCCCATGGACCCGCCGCAGGAATTGAACTCCCTTGGCTGCCAGCAACTCGGCCACCGCTTCGTTGGCGGCGAGCATAAACTCCTCGATAATTTGGTGACTCTCGGTGCTCAGCTCCAAGTGCGCGCCCGAAACGCGACCATCCTTGTCGAGATCGATCTCCAATTCCGGCATGTTGAGCTCGAGCGAACCCCGTTTCATTCGTCGTTCGCGGAGCATCATCGCCAACTCGTGCATCCGACTCAGAAGCCCATGCACCTCGGCAGTAAGCTTCGATTTCCATCCGGCCCGATCCGCCAGGAACTGGTCCACTTCTTCGTAAGTAAAACGCCGACAACTTTTGATGGCGCTCTTGAACACGTCGGTTGCGATCGGCTGCCCCTCGGGGCTGAACTCGATTCGAGCGGTCATCGCGTACCGGACTTGATCCGGCTGCAGGCTCGCCAAATTGTTCGAGATGATTTCCGGCAACATCGGAATCACGCGGTCTGGGAGATACACGCTCGTGGCCCGCTCGCGGGCTTCTTGGTCCAGTGGCGACTTGGGCCGGACAAAGTGCGACACGTCGGCAATGTGAACCCCCAGCAGCCAGTGTTCATTCTCGAGTCGAGTGAGCGAAATCGCATCGTCGAAATCCCGGGCCGTGACCGGATCGATTGTGATAAGGGTCTCGTCCGAAATATCGCGACGATGTTTCAAGGTGGCGTCTTGAAACAACTCGGCCTGTTCTCGGGCGTCGGCCAACACGGCTTCCGGAAACTCGCCGGGCAAGTTGAATTCGCGAATGATCGACAGCGTGTCGACTCCCGGCTGACCCCGTTGGCCCAGGATTTCGACAATCACTCCCTCGCCTTCGCGGAGTTGCGAAGGGAACCGAACCATTTCGATCACCACCTTGTCATCGGGTTGGGCCCCTTTGGCCCCGGGATCGCCGACAAACACCGGTGCGGCGAACACCTTGCCATCGACCTGCACGAGTCCCATCCCGCTTTGCACCAGGTAAGTGCCGACGAATTGATTCGTGGCCCGCTCGACAATGTCGATCACGCGACCCTCGCTCTTTCCCAAGCGACCGACCTTGCCGGTCAAGCGAATTCGCACCTTGTCGCCGTTGGCAGCGTCCCCCGCACCGTTGGCAGGCACAAAGATATCGGCATCGCGTCCCGCGGCGGCGGCGGTTCCCTCGGGGCGCACAAATCCGTAGCCGCTTTCCATGCGCCGAAAAGTACCCACGAGATGCTTGGCAGATTTTTCTACCCGGGGCGATTCGATTGCACTCGCCTGAGCCCGCTCCCCGGAAAACACCAAGTGGCTCGGCCCATAAGCGAGCTTCCCCGCTTTGATCATTTGTTTCAGCACGCGCTTGAATCGCTGGACATCGTCTCCCTCCAGCCCCAGGCTTTTTGCCATGACCGTCGGCTTCACCGGCCGATACTTGGGGTCGTTCACATGCCGGAGGATCGCAGTTTCGTATTCTTGCATGAGGGGGGGAGTGGTTGGTGGTCAGAGGCGAGAGGTTAAAAAGTAGCCGCGAATCAACGATTCGCAGGGAAATGAATTGAACTACGATGTGACATTTCCTTTTCCCCGGTTATTGATGTGTTGGGCTCTGTCGAACCTTAACAAGGGACGAACTTGAAGTTGGCACTATCACTTCCAATCGCAATCAATAATGGTAATCACTTTCATCATTCTGGCAGTGTACGCATCATAGCCATATTCCTCCTGTCTTAGTCGCTCCAACTCTTGAAATCGTTCAACTGGCGACTTTGTCAGCCAATAATTGGCATCCTTTCGTTCTGGAGTCCCTTTTTCACTGCTGTCATGATTTGATTGTTCGGACACTGGATTCTCCAGGATTTGGTTTGAGAAATCCTGCAAGTTCTATGCCTGGCTAGGACTTCTTTCCTTTCAATCATTCGTGCTATTCGTAAAATTCGTGGTGAACTCTTAACCACTGCTCTCGGGTTTGAACAGCTTCCGACCGACCTGGGAAAAATACGGGGTCCAGGTGCGCCGCATGCGCTTGTGGCCATCGCAACAAAACCTCACGGCGTTACTTTGACCTTGCCGAGAGTGGTTCGACCTCGTTGACGTGCGGCAACGAAATAATACGAATGACCTCTTCCCCTTCTCGTACAGCCAAGAGGGCCGCATGGTCGTCGGCCACAATCGCATTTTCTGGGTGTCGAATTTCATGCGTTCGGCCATTGCTCATATGCAACAGCAAGGGCTTAAAAGGTCGCTCTTCGAGCATTTCGACAAGTTCATTTCGAGTCATTTCTATATCTCCGAAGGGGGCTTTGCCACATTATACCAACAACAAGGGTAACAAGGCGATGGCGAACCAATTCGAGTCCACTCACCCCTCACTCTCGGGTTTGAACAACTTCCGACCAATCTGGGAAAAGTACTGGGTCCAGTTGCTGTCGGTGTTGGGACAGTCGCTCATCAATTGAGTAAAGCTCGCTACCTTCGCATCGAGATTGTCGAGCAAGTGCAGGGCAATCGCTTCCAGGGTCATCGGCAGTTTAGTGCTTCCGTATTCGTACTCGCCGTGGTGACTGATGATCATGTGCTTGAGCTCGATCAACAGCCGCTCGGGAAACGGTTGGCCTTCCTGCTGCACGATCTGCCGCACCTTCTCATCGAGCAGTGTTACACCCAGGACCATGTGCCCCAGGAGTTGCCCGGAGTCGGTATAGGCGATGTCGCGCTCGTAGGAAAGTTCTGAAGTCTTGGCGGCGTCGTGCAAGAAGGCCCCCATGAGCAGTTTGTCGCGTGAAAGCTGCGGATAGCGGGGCGCGACCACCTGCACCAATTCCATCAGGCTCAACACATGCTCGAGCAATCCCCCGCGATACGCATGGTGATTTTTCATCCCCGCGGGGGCCCGGCAAAAATTTGCCATGAAGGGTTCATCCTTGAGAAACCCCTTGGCGAGCCGGGCCAAGGGAATCGACTGAATGGTCCCCAAAATTTCAATCAGCCTCTTTTGCATTCGCTCGATATCCGCCGATTGCAGCGCGATAAAATCACTCTCGTCGACTTCGTCGGGCCGGGCTTGGCGGATCCGCGTGGCGATCAATTGCATGTTGCCCTGAAAGAGTTGAGTCGTTCCCTCGACATGCACATAGTCGCCATTCTCGAAACCCTTGTAGTCGTTCTCGGTGGCATTCCACATGCGAGTGCTGACCGAACCGCTCCGATCCGACAAATCTACTTGCAGGTAAAGATTGCCATTGCGATTGGGTCGGAGTTGCTTCTCCGAGGCCATGAAGACTTGCGCCACGGCTTCGTTGTGACTAAGTTGGCTGGCAAAACGTCGAGAGTCGCTAGACATAGAGAGGATTCAGGGTTCGAGGGTTCAGAAATAGCCGCGACACAACGTGTCGCCGGGAAAAAGTCAGTCGCTCGATCCTATCAGATTCCTCCAAGAATTGCTGGTGCCCTTCCCAGGGCGATGTTCTCCTGCCCAAAATTCCCGTAGAATGCCGCGAACAATTCCTGTCTTCCTGAACCCCGAGCCCTGAACCCTCGCCCATGTCCGCACCGAAAACCGCCATCACCCCCACCCGCGCCGAAAACTACCCCGAGTGGTATCAGCAAGTCGTCAAAGCGGCGGACCTCGCCGAAAATTCCGACGTCCGTGGCTGCATGGTCATCAAACCGTGGGGCTACGCCATCTGGGAAAACATCCAGCGACGATTGGACGCGATGTTCAAAGCCACCGGGCACGAGAACGCTTACTTCCCGCTGTTCATTCCGATGAGCTTCCTGGAAAAAGAGGCCCAGCATGTCGAGGGCTTTGCCAAGGAATGTGCCGTGGTGACTCATCATCGACTCGAGCCCGATGGCAAAGGGGGATTGCAGCCGGCCCCCAGTGCCAAGCTCGAAGAGCCACTCATCGTGCGTCCCACCAGCGAAACGATCATCGGGGCGACCTTTGCCCGCTGGGTGCAATCGTACCGCGACCTGCCGATCCTCATCAATCAGTGGGCCAATGTGGTCCGCTGGGAACTGCGGACGCGAATGTTTCTGCGGACCACGGAATTTCTCTGGCAAGAAGGGCACACCGTTCATGCCAGCGCCGCGGAAGCGCAAGCCGAAACTCGCCAGATGCTCGACGTGTACGCCGACTTCGCCGAGGGTGCGATGGCCATGCCGGTCATCAAAGGCGAAAAAACTGCCGGGGAGCGTTTTCCGGGAGCGGTCGCCACCTACAGTATCGAGGCCCTGATGCAAGATCGCAAAGCACTTCAGGCAGGCACTTCGCACTTCTTGGGTCAGAATTTTGCCAAGGCCCAGGAGATCAAATTTCAGAGCGAAGCGGGTGAACTCGAATACGCTTGGACTACCAGTTGGGGCGTTTCAACCAGACTCATCGGCGGGCTGATTATGACCCATTCCGACGACGATGGCCTGGTGCTCCCACCCCAACTCGCCCCAGCCCACGCCGTGATTTTGCCACTGTATCGCACTCCCGAGGAACGGGCCCTCGTGTTGCCGTACTGCGAGAGTGTGAAGTCTGAACTGGCGGACCAATCCTACGACAGCGAGCCCATTCGTGTGCGGATCGATGACCGCGACCTCCGCGGCGGCGACAAGAAATGGCAATGGGTCAAACGGGGCGTGCCGCTCGTGCTGGAAATCGGCCCCCGCGATATCGCCGAGGGGAAAGTCATGGTCAAACGCCGCGATCTAGCCGGCAAAGCTGAACCGGTGTTGCGAAATGAATTGGTCGCCACCGCCGCTAGCCGCTTAGCCGAGATTCAAAAGTCGCTCTTCGACCGCGCCGCAACCCTCCGCACCTCGGCCACGGTCGAACTCAATTCGCTCAGTGAGTTCAACGACTACTTCGCCGAAAGCGCCCCCGGCGGTTTGGCGTATTGCCACTTTGCCGATGGCCCCGTGATGGAGGAAAAACTCAAGGAGCTAAAATGCACGGTCCGCTGCGTACCGTTGGACGCGCCACGGGAAACGGGCAAATGTATTTTCACCGGCGAGCCCAGCCCACAGCGTGGCGTGTTCGCGCGGGCGTATTGAGCGTGTATTCAAAGTCGGTTTCAGGGTATAATGGCGACCAGCCCCCCATTTCATTTCCTGCTCATCGAGAGTGTGAACTATGCCCCAGTCTGCTATGCGACAGGTGATCTTATTTCCAGACCACGAGGACGGCGGCTGGATTGCCGAGGTCCCCAGCTTACCAGGTTGTCTGAGTCAAGGTGAAACCCGCGAGGAAGCCATCGCCAACATCCGTGATGCCATCGCCACCTGGATCGATGGGGCACAACAAACAGGCATGGCGGTGCCAGAAGATAATCTGGAAGTCCAGGTCTGTGTGCTGACCTGAGCAAGGACTATCGGACATGAGTGCGAAGCTTCCAGTCCTATCTGCTCGGGAAGTCAGTCGCGCGCTAGAAAAAGTCGACTTCCAACAGATTACTGGCCGCGGCAAAGGAAGCCACATCTTTCTCCATCGCGCAGATCCTCCCAAAGGTATCACGATTCCCAACCGCAAGGAGATCAAACGGGGACTGTTGCGTGCGATCATTCGGCAAGCAGACCTTTCCGTCGAAGAATTCCTTAAATTGCTGTAGCTATCCATGGGCACCATCTCCCCCCCCCAACCCGTTCTCCTCATCGTTGCCGTCAGCTCGCGCTACGACGCTGCGCTGCACTGGGCCCGTGAAAAAATTGCCGCCGAGTTTGGTGTCGAAGGTGGCGTCAGTCCGGCCTTCGACTTCACCGAGACCGATTACTACACGGCCACCATGGGGGCCGACCTGAAAAAGCAATTCCTCGTTCCCGCCACGCCGATGGACCCCGGGCGACTCGCCGCGATCAAGCACCTCACCAACCAGTGGGAAATCGAATACGCCACCCCGGCCGGGCACGCCGAGCCCCGGCCGCTCAATCTCGACCCCGGAAATCTCACGCGGGCCAAGCTGGTGCTCGCTTCGACCAAGGATCACTCGCACCGAGTTTATCTGTCCGAGGGCATCTACGCGGAAACGACACTTCGCTATCGTGCCAAGCAGTGGCACCCGTTCGAGTGGACCTACCCCGACTATCGCCGCGAAGATTTTCAAGCCTTTTTCACCGCCTGCCGCGAGTTGTTGCACTCGCGGGCAAATTGACGCCCACTTGCCGAGCGACTTACAATGGCCTGAGTGAATCAAGTCCTTAGGCGGGTGCCAAAACTCATGAAAAGTCTCCTTAGTTTGTCGTTATCCGTCGTGACGTTGGGACTCGCGCTCGGGGCAAGTCTGGGGTACTATGAAGCCCGGTTGCCGGTCGATTCGAGTGCCACGACCTCACCAATAACATCCCCCGAAAGCCCAACGCGACTCCAGGGCCCCTCGGCAGAAGCTCTCGAAACGGAGTTCAAGTTCGATCGCATCGAGCGTGGCACCTCGATGAACCACGAATTCAAAATCTCGAATACGGGCGATGTTCCGCTCAAGATTGTTTTTCAATCGCACACCTGTAAATGCACCAAAGTGGAGGTGGGAGGCGAAGATGTCGAGTCGCGTAAGTCGATCGACGTCCCCCCGGGTAAATCCGACATTGTCAAACTCGAATGGACCGCCAAGACCCCGCCGGGTCAATTTCGGCACGGAGCTACTTTCTCGACCAACGACCCGGCCCATGCGCGGATTGAAATCACCGTCGCCGGGGAAGTGGTCGAGTCCAGTTCTGTTCAGCCAGCCGAATTATTGTTTGGTACGGTGAAGGCTGGTTCCTCGACCGAGGCTTCTACCTATTTGATGTCGAATCTGGGAGAGGAAGTTCGCGTGTTGCACCATGAATTGAGCGACTCCACGATCGCCGAGGCCATTGAAATTGTGATTGCTCCTGCGGAAAAATCTGAACTCCCCAACCCGGCTGCGCTCAGCGGGGTCAAGGTAACGGCGCAACTCAAGGCGGGCAAATCCTTGGGCCCAATTTTCGCCTGGCTCACTCTGGAAACCAATCTTCCCAAGGCGGAGAAACTCACCTTGCCTGTTATGGGGACCGTCGTGGGCGATATCTCCGTGTTCGGCCCTGGTTGGATTCCTCAACAGGGTATCTTGCGAGTCGGCTCCGTGGATCGTCGAGCGGGGAAGAAAGTTCGGCTCAACGTGGCGATTCGCGGTGCCGATGCCCCGGGGACCGAACTTGCGATTGCTAGCGTTGAACCCTCCGAACTGAAGGTCACTCTGGGCGAAGCCAAATCGATCAGCCCGCAGTTGGTGCATGTTCCTCTGTTCGTAGAAATCCCCGCCGGTACCCGCTCGATGGTGCGGATGAGCCGAACCGCTGAGGACGACGAAGGACGCACCGGCGACGGCCAAATCGTGCTCGGCTCCACGCATCCGAGTACCAAGGAAGTACGCCTCAAAGTTCGGTTTTCCGTGGAATGATCGGCTGCGATTCGCACGGGCGGCAATTGTGCTGGCAGCATTAACGCGAAACGGCTACGATTCTGACACCAGAATTACAGTGCAAGATTGAACCACGACGGCACGACGAATAGGGGCTGGGGACTGGAGGTCGGGGGCTGGAGAAATATAAAGCCTGTAGTTCTGTGAATTACTTACGACTTACGACTTAAGCCTTTCCCAGCCACGTGCCTTCCGTGTCTTTGTGGCAAATATTTTCCCAGGATTTCGAGCGAGCGATCATGAAGTTCAGGACAGAACCTTTTCACACGAAACGCATCCTTTGCGGCGTGGCAATGTTGATACTTTTCCTCGTCGGTGCGCGTGCCCTTCATTCGGACGAGACTGCCAGCGAACCCGTGGATCGCGCGGCGGAAATCGCTGATGCCCTCGAGAAAAATGGTCCGATCTTCGAGGATTGGCCCAAGCCCCAATTGGCCTTGGTGTTTACCGGCGAACTGGACGGTTACTTGGAACCTTGCGGCTGCGCGGGACTCGATAACCAGCTCGGTGGCATGAAACGCCGACACACTTTTCTGCGGCAACTCGGCGCCGACGGCTGGAACCCCGTGCCGCTCGACATGGGGGGCCAAGTGCGACGCACGGGACCTCAGTCCGAAATGAAATTTAGATATGCACTCTGTTCTCTCGCGGCCATCGGTTACCAAGCCGTGGGTGTGGGGGCCAAGGACTTGCAGATCTCTGGGGATTCGATCTTCTACGTGGCAGCCAATTTCGACGGGGACAAGAACCCCTTCATCTCCGCCAATGTCGATCTCTTCGGAATCGCCAAGCCGTTTCGGGTCATCGAAGCGGCTGGAAAAAAAATCGGGGTGACAACCGTACTCGGTGCGAAATACAAAGCGGCCCTGACTCCCAGTCCAGGCATCACCATCGTCGACCCTGTCGAAGCCCTCACCAAGGTTGCTCCGCAAATCGCCGCTGCCGGGTGCGACCTTACTGTCTTGCTGGTTCACGGCGATCCTCAGGAGGCCGAGACGCTCGCCAAGCAATTTCCTCAATTTAATTTCGTTGGCACTACCGGCGGCGCCGAGACTCCCCCCAATCGGTCACGTCCCATCGAGGGGACCAGTTCCTACTTGGTCGAAGCGGGGCACAAGGGGCAGTACGCGATTGTGATCGGTGTCTACGATGACCCTGCCCAGCCCCTCCGCTACCAGCGGGTACCACTCGACCATCGCTTTGCAGATTCGCCCGAGATGCAGCAACAATTGGTCGAGTATCAAAAGGAACTCGAAACCATCACCCTCGCCGGACTGGGGCTTACTGGCATCAAACACCCCGAGGATTCCTTCGCAGGGAGTGCTGTCTGCGCCGACTGCCACACTAAGGCCTCGGCAGTGTTCGATAAGACTCCCCATGCTCACGCGACCGAGACCCTGGTGAAACTCCCCCCCCCCCGGCAATTCGATCCCGAGTGCTTGAGTTGCCATGCCGCGGGTTGGAACCCCCAGGAATTTTTCCCCTACGAGTCGGGCTTTGTGGGCCTCCAGGAGTCCCCCCTGATGCACGGCAATGGCTGCGAGAACTGCCATGGTCCCGCCTCGGCCCACGTTGCCGCCGAGTCTGGGGAAGTGATACTCGAAGACAAGGAAATCGAAGCCCTGCGTGCGGCATTGCGACTTAAGATCGTCGAGAACGAAGGGAACAAGGATGGGCAAATCGCTGGTACCGTGGTCAAGATGTGCCAAGAGTGCCACGACCTCGACAACAGCCCCGAGTTCGACTTCCAAAAATACTGGCCGAAAGTGAAACACCCCGGCAAAGACTGAGCGGGATATTGCCTCAGATGCGGACTGGTCGCTTCAGCGACCAGTCCAAACGGGTTCAAACTACTCCTGCAACTGGGCCATCGCGTCGTCGGGGATGTTGAAATTCGCCGATGCGGATTGCACATCGTCGTGATCGT
>CALMBE010000437.1 GCA_937860165.1 uncultured Planctomycetaceae bacterium | reverse complement strand
CACGCTCGAGGCGGAACTCGATCGCTGGTCGAGCTCGGCACCGTCGCGCCTGTCGTCCGCGAAGCCCGTCGCGATCGAGCTCGCCGCGGGCGCCAATCGCGAAGGCGTCGAGCTGCGACTCGAGCGCGGCGCGTCGCTCGTCGTGCGCGTGATCCGAGCAACCTGACCGTCAAATGTGTCAAACAACATTGCCAGAAAAATCAATCCCCCGCAAAGCATGAGATTGTGAGTTGGATCAATGCTATCGAGCAACTGTCGAGCCGTTTCCAATTTCGGAGAGGGAAGAATATCAACCGTGCCGGCCTTGGCGATTCGACTCGCCACCACAATGGCGAAAAAACCACACACCAGATTGCCGAGCGTGAACAACGTCGGCAGCACATGGATTGCTCGAATAGGACGCATGAAATTCAGTTACCTGGGAAATTCTTTCAACCACGATATCGGGCCAACACCGAGGTTCCCGCTTCAACTTGGGCACCGACTAATGTGGTCACATCCACCGCATCGCGTGGCAGGATCAACTCGGTACGAGAACCGAGCTTAATCATACCAAATTTTTCCCCGCGTTGGACCTCCTGTCCGGGACGTAAAATGCACACAATCCGCCGCGCAATCAGTCCAGAAATGGCTCGTACCGCCAATTTGCGACAGGGATCATCGCACTCCTCCAGCCCAATCCACATGTATTCGTTGCGGAGTGCACTCTCGGGATTGCGGGCATCGAGAAATTCCCCAGGTTTATAGTGCATCGAGACCACCCGCGCGGCGCGCGGCGCACGATTGACATGCACGTTGAAAATCGAAAGAAAGATACCAATGCGAACGGCGGGGCCATCGAAGAATTCGTAGTGATCCAACTCGCTAATCTCGGCAATGGTGCCGTCGGCAGGTGACACAATCGCCGTTGGATCGTCGGGAATCCAACGGTGGGGATCACGGAAAAAATAAACGATCAAACCAAGTAGAACCGCGGGACCACTTGCCAGCACGGCCCATGCGCCGCCCCAGCGAACGAGCGTGAGAATCACTGCCAAGAGGGGCCAACCCATAATCTGCAGTTCAGCCAGCCCCCAACGTGCAATCGGCAAGTACTCGCGCCACAAAAAGGGATTGTCTTCCGCGGCCCAGTGTGCCGTACATTGATTGCAGCAATATTTCAGATCGCGCGGATCGAGAATCTCATGGGGGGCACCACGGACATCTCCGCGTCGCAGTTCGGCCATCCGCCGCACATAGTTCGGACGGAATTGCTTCAAGTACCAGCGACGCCATTGTCCCCACGCAAGCTCGATCGAATAGCAGACACCACCCCCAGGCTGCACACTGCGAATATTCGCAGGGATCATCTCGTCAGGAAGTATTTTTTGGTTTTCAGGCATTCAAAGCGTCGATCCATTGCATGGCATGATGTCTCTCCACCTTACACTCCCCGCATTATGTTTCAAGCTTCAAGACAGAGTCCCATTCGACTCGGAACTAGTACAACAGCGCTATGTCGAATGAATTCAGCCACGGACGAAACACGGATTTAACACTGCTATTGCAGTCGAAAGAGCGTCGAATGCCGTCCACAAATTCGATGCAATCCACTACGAGAGCCAACATTCCCTTTTATCCGTGTTTTATCCGTGACATCCGTGGCTTTCTTGCATTCTTCCCTGTTCAACCTAGCGCAGTAGGACTAGTCGACTCACCCCAGTACCGGACACGTATCAAACCATTCTCGGCCTTGGGCAGTCATCCACTCGCAGCATTCTTCGGGTCCCCACAAACCGGGGTCATACATGAACAGCGTTGGCTTGTCACGCGATTCCCAGGCGGCAATGATCGGATCGCACACCCGCCAAGCAGCTTCGACTTCATCGGCACGGGCAAACAAACTCGCGTCTCCTTCCAGGGCATCCAGCAACAAGCGTTCATACGCTTCCGGCATCGCGCCGCGAAATTCTCGTTGGTAATTGAAATTCAAATCCGTCTGACGCATCCGCATCCCCGCGTCCGGAACCTTGGTTTGGAAATGCATTTGAATCCCCTCGGCAGGTTGCACTTGAATCACCAAGCGATTGGATTCACCCAAGCTGCTCGGGCTATCGTCAAACAGTTTGTGCGGCGGCGCGTGAAATTGAATCACTATCTGAGTGGTCCGGCACGAAAGAGCTTTGCCACTTCGCAAATAGAAGGGAACTCCCTGCCAACGCCAATTGTCGATCGACAACTTAAGCGCAGCAAACGTAGGCGTGCGGCTAGTCGGCTTGACTCCCTCCGAGGCCGTGTAGCCGCGATACTGCCCTCGAAACGTATCTTCGCGGATGCTTTCAGGTTCGAGCGGGCGTATCGCCTGGAGAACCTTCACTTTTTCATTGCGAATCGAGTCGGCTTCGTACCTCACCGGTGGCTCCATGGCGGTTACCATCAGCAATTGCAGCAAGTGGTTTTGGATCATGTCGCGGACCACGCCGGCCGTGTCGTAGTAGCTGGCGCGACTACCGACTTCCACTTCCTCGGCAACAGTGATCTGCACATGGTCGATGTAGTTGCGATTCCAGATTGGCTCGAAGATAGTATTTCCAAACCGCAGGACCAACAGATTCTGAACCGTCTCTTTGCCCAAGTAATGATCGATGCGATACACCTGATGTTCGTCAAAGACTTCGTGGGTCGCGTGATTGAGATCGCACGCACTCTTCACATCACTGCCGAATGGTTTTTCGATGACGACCCGCCGCGGTCCCTGGGCTTCATCGGCCAGACCAGCTCGCCCCAGGTGTTCGATCGCCTGTTTGTAAAATCGGGGAGCCGTCGAGAGGTAATACACTCGCGTGTTCGAGTGGCCCGCTTCGAGTTCCTCTAGATACTTCGCCAGCGCGACAAAATCCTCGAACTGCCCAATATCTCCCGGCAGATAAAAAATCTGGTCGGCAAACTGCGACCACTTTTGTTCATCGAATGCTTTGCCGGTAAACTCCGCCGTGGTCTTTTTGAGTTCCGCACGCCATTGCTCGTGCGAAAACTTCGATCGCGACACGCCCACGATGTTCAGCGGCTGCGAGAGTCGCCCTTTGCGAAACACCTGGTAGAGAGCGGGAATCAACTTGCGGCTGGTCAAATCTCCCGAGGCACCGAAAATAACGATTGTCGCAGGCATTGCCGGGTTTCCTCCGTGGAAGATTGTTGATTAACTCACGGGCAACATAGTTCCGCCGGTCGCTTGTGTAAAGAGAACTCACCACAATCGGCCTTTTATTGAATCGACCCATTGCCTCGCGACAGGACCCGACATCTGGCCTCAGATGGTCATCGCCGTGAAACCGCCATCCACATACAGTGTCGTGCCGGTTATAAAACTTCCAGCAACTGGAGACAACAACAGCAATGCCGCCCCCACAAGTTCTGCCGGGTCACCAAAGCGTTTCATCGGCGTGTGACGCATGATATCGGTTACCCGTTCGGGACTAAGAATGTTGCGATTCTGTTCAGCCGGAAAGAAACCAGGGCACAGGCAATTGACGCGAACATTCTGCGGTGCAAATTCTCGCCCGAGATTTTGCGTGAGACTAAGGATGGCAGCCTTCGTGGCGGCATAGGTGTACACCTTCGACAGGGGACGAAAGCAGGTGACACTTCCAAAATTGAGAATGGCTCCTCCCCCCGAGGAAACCATGTGGGGAATAAACGTCTGACAGGCGAAATGCGTACCCAGAAAATTCGCATCGAAAATCTGCTTCAGTTCTTCGTCGGAAATCTCCAGATAGGGTGTTGATGCGTTGACCCCAGTTCCGTTGACAAGCGCATGAACCCTACCATGTCGACTCACCACGGTGTCGAGCAATTCCTGAAGCGACTTGCGACATGTTGCATCGACCGGAATAAACGAAGCCTGGCCTCCCAGCTTCTCAATCGCCGCGACGCGCTCGTTGCCACGTTCGACGCTACGGCCCGCCACGACGACATGCGCCCCCGCCTGAGCCAGGCCATCGCACAGCGCACCGCACAGCACGCCCGTACCACCAATCACCACGCACACTTGGCCATCGAAGCCAAACTGCTGACGCAAATACTCAGATGTCATTGAGGGCTCGCTAACTTCTATCGGGATGGTTTCGGGTTCCGACGATTATGCTTGCGGTTGCTTTCGTAACTTGATCCACTCGGCATGGAACGTGCCGGGCTTGTCAATGCGTTCAAAGGTATGTGCGCCGAAGTAGTCCCGCTGCGCTTGCAATAAATTGGCTGGCAAGCGTTCACGTCGATATCCGTCGTAATACGCCAACGCGGCTGAGAATGCCGGGGTCGGAATCCCGAGCAGGGCAGCCGTGGCAACAACGTGACGCCAAGCGTCTTGAGCTTGATCCACGGCTTGTTGAAAGTAAGGAGCCAACAACAGGTTTTCCAACTTAGGATCGGTATCGAAGGCCTCCTTGATACGATCCAAGAACACCGCACGAATGATGCATCCACCCCGCCATAACAGGGCACAGTTGCCGAAGTTGAGGGGCCAATCGTGTTCGCTGGCAGCGGCTTGCATTTGCACAAACCCCTGCGCGTAACTACAGATTTTCGAGGCATACAAGGCACTGCGGATCGCATCGATAAACTTCTGGCGATCTCCCTGATACTTGCCCGAGGGTCCCTTGAGAACTTTGCTTGCCCGGACGCGCGATTCCTTCATCGCCGACAAGCACCGGGCGTAAACCGCTTCGGTAACGAGCGTGCTAGGCACACCTAAATCGAGCGCCAGTTGACTCATCCATTTCCCGGTTCCCTTGGCACCAGCCCGATCCAGGATCTTATCTACAAGGTAGCCACCCGACTCTTCATCCTTCACGCTAAAAATATCTCGTGTAATCTCAATCAGATAACTATTGAGGTCACCGCGATACCAGTTCTCGAAGACCTCGTACAGCTCTTGATTAGAAAGCCCCAGTGCTTCGGTGAGCAAGAAGTAAGCTTCGCAGATGAGCTGCATATCTCCGTATTCAATGCCGTTGTGAACCATTTTCACATAATGTCCGGCACCGCGAGGCCCAACCCATTCACAGCACGGAATATCGTTCTTGGGGCCGACCTTCGCCGAGATGGCTTGAAAGATGTCTTTGACATGCGGCCACGCAGCGGCGCTTCCACCGGGCATCATGCTGGGGCCTAACAGGGCCCCCTCCTCGCCACCAGAGACTCCCGTTCCGCAATAGAGCAGGCCTTTTTCCTCGACACTCTTCGTCCGTCGCTCGGTGTCCGCGTAGAAAGTATTTCCACCATCAATGAGAATGTCACCAGGTGAGACGAGTGGAATCAGCGACTCGATCAAGTCGTCGACCGCGGGACCTGCTTTGACCATCATCATCACTTTGCGTGGTGTTTTTAGCGAGGCGACCAATTCTTCGAGCGAGTGACATCCCAAGAACTGTTTGCCTTGAGCACGGCCAGCCATCAGTTCATCGACCTTGGCAGTAGTCCGATTAAAAACCGCCACGCGATAGCCACGGCTCTCGACATTGAGTGCTAGATTTTCGCCCATCACGGCGAGACCAATAAGTCCAAAATCACAAAGTTCAGCCATACTCTCGTTTACTTTTCAAAAAGGTGTAGATGGATCGGACGACGTGGTGGAAAACGATTCGCTTACTTGGAGTCTACTGACCAAGCAGGAGTTGCTGGAAGGTATTCATTGAACTCCGCCAACAAGCGTTCTTGATATGCTCCCACAAATGTCCCCGCAAAAAATTTCTCGATGCCTTCATTCAACAGGCGATGCCAACTCGCTTCTTCATTGCCAGGATTGATCGGAAAAAACAAACAGTGATTCGCCACGGCGGCCTTGTGGTCGCCAGGCGCATCGCCAATCATCAGGGCATGATTTGGTTGATATTGAGCGGCAACCGCGAGGATTTCCTGCTTGTTGCCCGCGTCCTGACCGCAAATCGCGCGAACGAGTTTGGCCAGATCGTGTTCCTCCCATTCGGCCTGGAGAGCGGCGTTGGGAGTTGCCGAGGCAACGATCAGATCGGAATCGCGGCCGAGTCGTTCGAGGCAATTCTTGACATTCGGAAATGGCGGAACTCCGCGAACCATTTTCGCCACGGTATCGTTGACCTCCTGGGACCACCGCAAGGCTTGCTTGAGATCGGGATCACCGGTCGCTTGCACGGCCTTTTCGAGAGCCGGATTTCCGAGTTTCGATTCCTGGGCGATCCAATCGATGACTCCTTGAGGGCGAGGAACCGATACACCGCGGGCCTGCACTTCGGGACGACGCCTAAGCCAGTCTAGTTGTTCCACGAGCGCGGGGAATCGATTGATGCCGCGACTCTTGGAATAGAGATTCACAAACTCGGCTGCCTCGCGGGCGTATTTACTGACACCTTGCAGGTTGTAGGCATTGATAAACGGTGGAATAAAGCACTCCTTATGCTTTAGTTCCATGGTGTCAAACACACAACCATCGGAGTCAATGCCGACAAAGAATCGCTTTTGAGGGGAGTAATCTTTCATGGATGTTGTGAATGCTTTGCTTGTGATGGATGAAAATAATTGAGAGTGTCCGGGAATTGCTGTATCACTTGCCAGCTATTAGTTTGTCATTCCCGCCTGCGCGGGAATGACGATTTGGAGTATCTTATCATTGTTAATTCCCCGATACCTTCAAAGAATCATTTGCCGGGTCCCTTGCTGCGATCGGCTTGCGGGATGTAAGTGGGTAGGTGTTGATTGACAAATTCTTTCTTGATTCTTGCTAATCGCTGGCGACCGTTTTCCATCGGGAGGCGAATCATCGTATCACCAACCAACGGCTGACAGTACGCTAAAAATTCGTCGGATACGTCGAGCCCATTGGCCGAAATCCATTTCGCGGGAAATGTTCGCTCGCTGTTCGCCACTTCCGGTAGCGGCACTTTGTCGTAGGTCACCCGATACGTGGGACCCGGCGCGCGGAGAATCGTCGACATATATCCGCTTTCACCAGCCGCTGCCAACTCCAGGGCTTTCACCCCAACTTGATAGGCTTCATCGAGATCGACCTCCGAGGCGTAGCCAATAGAGTTCCTCTGATCGGTACCCGACACATTGCAGCGTGCCGCACCTTTGGCGGCCAAGCCTTTGGAATTGAGATAGTTTACAATGAGTTGCGCGACCGTGATTTGACTGGCACTGAACGAGGTGTGTCCAAAGGAATCTTTGACGGCCCCCAAGTCTCCGACATCTAACCCTTCGCTCACCACCAACATCACACGGCCATCGCGCTTGAGTTGATCGTTGACATTGTCGGCAATGTGCTCCAAGGAGAACTTGCGCTCGGCAAGATAGATTTGCAGAGGCATCTCGCGATGGGGATCCGCCAAGCGGGCGGCGGCAGGGATGAAACCGATCTTGCGACCCATCGCCTGCAACACCAAAACCGGATCGGCAGGCGAGGAACCCGCGTTCTCTTCGTTGGCGTTTTGAACCAGGTGCATCCAGTACTTGGCACACGATCCGTAACCAGGCGTGTGATCGATAAGTTTGAACTCGCTGTCGCCGATGTCGTTGTCGATTGTCTTAGGAACTCCCACGCCAACGAGATCGAGCCCGCGCGCTTGCGCCAGGGCGGCAACTTTGTTGGCGGTGTCCATGGAATCGTTCCCACCAATGTAGAGAAAGTATCCCACATCGTGCGCCTTGAAGATTTCGATGATGCGATCGATATCTTCGTTCTGCCAACTCTTGAGCTTGTACCGACAAGTGCCGATGGAACCAGCGGCAGGAGTGTACCTTAGTAAGGCAA
The DNA here is from genome assembly GCA_937860165.1 of uncultured Planctomycetaceae bacterium. Taxonomy (GTDB): domain Bacteria; phylum Planctomycetota; class Planctomycetia; order Pirellulales; family Lacipirellulaceae; genus Bythopirellula. The sequence continues at coordinate 5,736 of CALMBE010000437.1, read as the reverse complement.
TTTCATCGGGAGACTGCCTCGAGAGATCGATCAATTCCTCTTTGAGAACTCCTTCGATTCCGTGGTGTCCACCGAAGACGGAACCAACCGCTTGCGAATCGCGGGCAGCTTCGACAATTCCTTGCAGGGTGCTGTTGATGACACAGCTAGGACCTCCGCTCTGGGCAACAACCAAATTCCTCTGACGGCTCATAAGCGACAACTTCCTTGGTACTTTCTACAAATCGACCGGTCACTTCGTTCCGCCGGATCGCCTATTCCGGGGATCGCAAAGTTGACAGAATCCGTCATTTTAGCGGTCAGAGTTAGTGTCAGCAATTGCCCTTGAATCGCGGGTAGTGGGTCCGTTTCGTTGCAGTGGCTTCCTGGTGCCGTTAAGGTTTTCCATTCTACGGCGGCTGGAAGCCACCGCTACGAAAGCGTTCGACAACTAAATCTCCCTGTACCGTGAATTGCCGTCAGGCCTGATCAGCTTCGGTTTGGCTTATCTGTCATTCCCGCGCAGAGCTTGCCCGGGATCAGCTTTATCCCTATAACAATTTGCAAAACTTGATCGGCCCTGGAATCGTCGGGCATGCACGTTACTGAACTGGAGCAACGCGATAAACCGGCAGGTCCAAGATGCGCTGTTCGATTTGCTCCATCTGGGCATCGAACGCCGCGGTATCGGTTCCCCCAAAGCTCGCGCGGAATTTTTCCGACGAAAGTCCCTCTTCGAGGTCAGCAACCTCGGGCAGAAATTTATCCACGGAGAAGCCCCGCGCTAGTTGATCCAGGGGAAATTTCCCTTCCACAGTTTTTTCCGCGAACGCGATCCCCGCGCGATTGGCAGCCATATCCGCAAAGCTAAACCCACTCCCTCCATTGGAATCGATCACTTCCTTGGCAATCCCAATCCCGCGCGTCGCTGCGCTTCCCATTGTGAGCAACAGATGCCCCGACACAAAAAAGTGTCTTACTAAGTCGGACCTCCCTCGCATGGTGGGTTCGCCGAGAACCTGCAAGCGGGCTTCTCGCTCGGACTCTGCTTCTGCCTGCAGCACAAAGGTCTTCGTAGCAGGAAATGTTCTGAGCGTGGCTCCATCATCGACAAAGATTCCCAAGGCGAGAATCATCGCCTTAGCCGCGTCGGGGGAATCGAATTCGGCGGAAATGGCTGCCGCTTCGCGGACGTATTTGGAAGTCAAATCGTCACCGGCGGGTTCTAATGTGTCTACACCATGTGCCTCGGCATCGGCAGCTTGTCGTCGTCCCTGTTCAAGTTTTGCGAACCGCGTGAGTTGCCTGAGAACTTCACGCACATCTTGCACCAAATCGCGGGAGTGCGAATTGCCGACGAGTTGTTGGAGTTGGGCGGCGGCAGGGTCGTTGGGAAGCGCCGCCTGCAAGACTTCATAGATCTCCGCCATCCGCTGCTTAGTCGGAAAAGAGACATCGCCAAAATGTCGAATCGGTTTTGCGCGCATCTCATCGACCAGCAGCGACATCAACAGCGCGTTCACCGGGTCAAACCGAATCCGCGCTCGCGCTGCACGCAAGGGTCCCGCAGTGAGCAACGGTCGCATGACACTATCGGGTTCGGGGCTGTGGGCGGCACCGAGAAAGTGTCCTAGTTCATGAACTAACAGTTCCAATCGCTCGGGTTCATGCACCTGCAAGGCACGCTCCTTGAGCAAGATGTGTGGTATCAAGGTCCCCCGACTGCCACCGAGATGGATTCTCCCCGTAGCGATTTCGTATTGGCTGCTGAATCCAATGACTAACTGCGCAGAATCCGGTGGAACTTCGTGTTCAAATTCGAGCAGCGACAAGCGAAAATCTCGGATGTGCTCGTCGGAATTCCAAGTCTGAATACCGACAACCTTAAACTTCGCACCACAGTTTTGTTCCAGGACTTCCGAGGCCGCCTGCAATCGCGTTCGCAGCCGGGCTTCCCAGATGGACCGATGCGTGGGTTCGTTTTCGTCGACTGCCAGCAAGACCGGTATCGAAGCCGTTGTCGCTTTAGCCACACTTCCGGGAACTAGCGGCGCAGGAGCTTTGGCAATCAGATCACTTTGACCAAGGCCAATTTTTTCGAGATCGAGACCTTGATTGTCAGAGGACAGTCTGAAGAAGTAGGCCGATCCCGAGTCAAGGCGAAACGAGCGCGGAGCAAACTGCGTTCCGAAACGCACTTCGGCAGAGTGTTCAAAAAACACCGGACGTAATTCTGCCGCGGGAATCGTGAGGGTCATTAACGGCTGCGCAGCCAGCACAATTTCAACAGTAATCTGCGCCTTGGTTCGATTGGCCAGGATCGCCACTTCCGCTACAAGCGCCGATTGCAAACAGGTCCAACTGAGCATAGCCGCCAAGCAGCGCGAAATGCGAATGAATCTCTTGTTCCTTGGCGACAACACGATTATGCAACTCCACTAAAAAGTCATGTTCACAACCCTCGTGGAGAGCTGCAAAGTGTGTTTATTGTAGCAGGCCCGCTCCGCGTGCCGTAGCCGCACTTGTGAAAAGCACAGCGTCTTGGCAGGACCGTAACGGCACACGGAGTGTGCCTACTACAATCTGAAGGACTTTGTAGTTCTCCTATCACAACCCCCGCAACAGTTTGATTCTATCGCATTGCTTCGGCGGCGGCGAATCAACCGTCTAATTGGGCAAAGAATTCTTGCATTGCTAAGACACTGCGATCTTGTCCCGAAAAAGAGAACGCCGCTTGCAGATTGATGAGCATGCGTGCGAGCCACTGTTTGTGGCTCGCACGCGCAAGCGGCTTTGGAGAGGGCGCTGGGACCAGGCCGGTGGTCTGGCGAATCCGCAGGTGGGCCTCCGCTGGTGTGAGCAGGACACCGCCGAAAAAGGGATCGACGAACATCGGGTTCGTTGCCGTGCGCCCCGGGATCTCGACCTCGGCCAAGAAATGCCCAGGTGCATTGATGCCGTACACTCTCAGACCCAGCGGTTCTGCCACGCATTTGTAAATCAACACCAGCGCGATCGGCAAACCTTGACGCGTCTGCAAGACATCGGGCAGGTAGCTGTTAGCGGGATTGTAATAGTCGTCAACATTTCCTCGGAGTGCATAGACATCGAACAGTACATCGTGGAGATGTGCTAAAACTGCATCGGCATGAAGTGATTGAACGCGACTCTTGACGGTCGAAGAAAGGTTCTCGAGGATCGCCTCGGTCGCGGACAAATCAGCAGTGGGACGCTCGTGAAGCGAAATTGCAAACGCAGCGCGCAAGAGGCCCCGACTCGATTCAATGTTTTCCAACGAACTGCAAAACAATTTGAACGCTGCCGGACGACAATAGCTGGGAACTTGCATGCTGCAAGTCTAATGCTTATCGCGCGGTTGGCACATCCACTGCGGCGGGTTTCTGCTGACGGAAGTTAGCCCGTAGCAGCACCTGATCGGAAGGTTCTTCGGCTTCAGCGTTCTGCTCAACCGTGATTTTCAGCCCGGCAAGCTGAGAAATATCTGCAGGCAACTTGACAACCGCACTTGCCGTCCCCTGGGTATCGACCGTCAATACCGTTCCCGAGAGGATTTCGCCAGCGCTCGTTTCCATCCACAGCTTGCAGGTAACATCTCTCACGGGAGTGGGAAGTCCCATGCAGAAGACATGCCACTCGGAAGTCCTCGGGTGACCAATCACGGCCAAGTGAACTCCCGCCCGTTGGGGAATCTGCTCCAGGGCAACTTGTGTGAATCGGCTCTCCGATTGGTTCGCTCTGGGATCGCCCCAAGTCAAATGATCGGCAGGGCCCCCCAATCCTCCCAGGGGACGATCGCTTGCGGGCAGGAATCGCCAAGTTGCCACCGAGGTAATCACCCCCAGCAGCGATGCCGCCAGAACCAAGCCGATCACGCGACTCTTGCGAACAGCAGCCGTTGAAGTTTGAGAAAGCTGAGATGGGTCACGCGAACTCCGCTCCTGCAAAATCTTTTTCTCAGTGCGAATCCAGGAGAGCAGTTTCTCTTCCATTTCGGGGGGGGGAGCAGTAGGCTCCAATTCAGCGGCCAAGAGGCACCAGGCTTCGCGGCTTTCTCTCAGAGCGCGCAGACAAACAGCACAACCCGTGGCGAGATGTTCCTGCAATTCATGCGCGCGAACTGGCTCAAGCTGCCCCAAGGCATGTTCGTGAATCAGATCGGTAAGTTCTTCGCACTTCATGGCAATTATTTGGTCGACAATAGAGCGGCTAAGCGAGTACGTAAAAGTATCAAACCCTGGCGGACTCTGGTCTTCACCGTACCCAACGGTGTGTCCAGTCGATCTGCGATTTGCTGATGGCTGAGCCCTTCAAAAAATGCTAACTCCAGTACAGAGCGTTGATTTTCATCGAGTCCTTTAAGAGCGGACTGCACGATCGCCTTTTCTTCCCGACGATTTGCAATTGTCTCGGGATGGCTCCTCGGATCAAGGGTGGGAAACTCAGGAAGCATTTCCGCGCCGGAGTTATCTCCTATTCCTCTTCTCTCATAATGTCTCAGTCGATCGATTGCCCGACTTCTGGCTACCAGAAACAAATACGTGTGCGGACTACTCCGCGAAGCATCGTACCGTTCCGGGTGACGCCAGAGTTCGAAAAACACTTCGGCGCAAACATCTTCCGCACCTTGCCGATCATGGAGGATCCGCATGCATACGGCGAACACGCGTCCGGAAAGACTTCGATACAATTTGACAAATGCGTCTTCGCTCCCCTCGGCGAGTTCTGCCATCCATCGCACTTCGTCCTCCGATTGCGTCGTTGACGGATCGTCTTCGTCGGTGGATTCCGGAGATGGAACTGGACTCTCCATAATCATTCCATCCGGGCAATCAGATGGACCGTCGCATTGACTTCTTGAAACACTTCCTTGTCGGTCGCGGGAATTGTGGGCACGCTGGGTGACGCGAATTGGCCCAGAGGCAACACGCCGTTGGTCATCCAACAGTCTCGAACTTCCTTTTCAGATTGCTTGGCCAGATGAAATTCAAAGACATGGACCTCATCCGCTTCATCTAGCATGGAAACCATCACCATGGCTTCTTCACCCTCGATCACTGGGTCGCCAATTAGAGTTGACACTTGCTTCGACATCACAGCAAAGGGTGGCTGCACAACCATAGCGGCAAAACGATTTAACGGTCCAGTCGTTAGTTTGTTGCCCGGTGAAGCGAACAAGAAACATTGCTCGACCCCGTTCGCCGAGTGGGCGTCGGCCAAGCCTGCCAATTGGATTTCAACCACTTCCTTGGGAGTCAATTCTGGATTCGGATGAATCAGTTCTTTTTCGACTGGGTCTGCTGCGACTTGAAGTACTTCAGGAGAGTTATCCTGGGAAAGGGAAACATAGCGGTCGATGCCAAACTGCGCGACAGACGCGCACAGAAACCCCACGAGAAAGAAGACGATGGCGACGACCCCCAAGCCTCCATGTGTCACTTCCGCGATTTGAGTTGGGACTGCTTTCATCGACGTCGGTAAAGGCCTGTCTCGGCTAGGTGCTCGAACTGTTAGCGAGTATTGGCTAGACATTGTTGATGGTAATGGATAATTGCCCTAGAAATCAGCCGGGCGTAGGGCCATTGCTCGAACGGTTATACCCGCTGCTCGCTCATCGACCGGTTTCAGTCTCTCTAAAAGTCGTTACGGCGAAGCGGGTCGATCGGATTCGGGAAATCCCGAGTTTTTTCCATTCGCGGCGTTCTCCGCTGTCACCGCCCACTTTTCGGGAGCTATCCG
>CALMBE010000436.1 GCA_937860165.1 uncultured Planctomycetaceae bacterium | reverse complement strand
GGGCGGGAATCCAGTGCATTGGAATTCACCTACGACCTACGACTTACACCCATCTTTTCTCAGTGTCCTCCGTGGCACTGTGGTTTTATTGAAATGGGGAAGTTATTTTTGAGCCCTGACTACGGATATCATTGTCATGCAATCAGCAAAGTTATTTGGAAGAAACTACGCTGATTTCCAGTGCACAACCCAGGCCTTCCGCGTAGCGCTCGAGCGTTTTTAGGGTCGCATTTTTCTGCGATTCCAGCCGCGCGATGTTGCCGCGAGTCATGCCGGTGCGCGCTGACAAATCGCCGAGACTTATCCCTTTGGCTTCACGCAGCGCGCGCAACTTGGCGATTGCAACGCGCGTGGCGTCTGGTTCAACAGGAGGTACTTCCTGTTCAATTGCTTTGCGGAGTTTCCGGATATCTCGAACCTCGATCGGCGTTAGCTTTCGCGATCGAGTGGTACTTCGATAGGTTCTCTTAGCCATGGAACTAAATTTCAACGGGATAGGCAGTGATTGGGTAAATAGTATGTTGGTCGATCTGCTGATAAACGACGATAACCAGTTCTCCGCTAGGTATTCGCCCACGAACTAGAGGCAACCCGCTGGAACGACTCCGCTCTTTTCGCAGGGGGTTATTCAAGATGTACTCCACGTCAGATGGCACCAATCCATGTTCGGCGATATGCGCCACGTTTCCGGCTGGGTCGTTTGGGAGATCCCAGAGGATATCAATCAATGGCATGATTGTATTCCAGCGCCTTCATAAACGATAGCACATAGTCCGGCATGGTCAAACACTCAATTCAACTTCCCTCAAAACACCGGGCCGATGTTCTTGAGTCGGGCTTCGGTCTCGGCCATCAGTGCGTCTTCGGCTGCTTCATCGGCGGCCTCGTAGGTAACACTGAATCGCAAATAGGCACCCGCGTCGTCCCAGGGGACCGTGCAGATGGATTGCTCGGTGATCAGATATTGGCTGGCGGCTTCGGCGTTCTCGAAGTGAATCCCACTCGCCAAACCTTTCGGGGCAGGTGTGTATAGAAAATAGGTTCCCCCCGGCATGGAGCAGCGAAATCCACAGCGTGCCAAGGTGGCTACGAGTTTTTCCATGCGGAGTTTGTATTTGGCGTGAATTCGCGCGGGAATCGTGGGATCGTCCAGCGCGGCAGCCGCTGCTTTTTGAATGGCGATGAATTGGCCCGAGTCGCAGTTGTCTTTGACATCGGCAAAGGCCCGCACGATTCGCTCATTGCCACAGACCCAACCAAGTCGCCAGCCAATCATGTCGAACCCTTTTGACATGGAGTGAATCTCCACCCCCACGTCTGTTGCCCCCGGCAGGGCCAGGAAACTATTCGGCTCGCGGTCGAAGGACAGCAAGGCGTGGGCGGCATCTTGCACGACCACCACGTTGTTCTCGCGGGCAAAGCGAATCACCGATTCGTAGAACTCGCGCGTGGCGGTTTTTCCCGTGGGACTATTGGGATAGCACAGTACCAACAGCTTGGCACGCTCGCGGACATCGCCGGGGAGCCCCTCCAGATCGGGAAAGAAATTCTGCTCTGCCGTAAGCGGCAACTTGTACACGCGCCCCCCATAGTAGGCCGTGTGGGTGCCAGCCACGGGATAGCCAGGCACGGTCATGAGTGTAATATCGCCGGGGTTGATAAACACGGCGGGGAGCATGGCGAGAGCCGTTTTCGAGCCGATGCAATGATTGATTTCCGCCGTGGGGTCGAGCGCGACTCCATATTGGCGCTGCATGAATCGGGCGACGGCTTCCTTGAACTCGGCAACGCCATTGTCGGCGTAGCCGCGATTTTCGGGCCTACCGATCTCATTGGCCATTTTCTGGAGTACGACCTGGTCGGCGACGCCATCATTTTCGCCGATGCCGAAGTCCAAGAGTTTTCGCTCAGGGTGATCGGCGAGGGCTTGTCGCTTGGCCCGTTTGATTTTTTCAAACTTATAAATCGCGGTCCCTTTGCCATATTGGGCACCCCCAATTCGGTCGGCAAACAACGCTTGAAAGTAGGGGTCGCTCATCGTAAGGAACTCGCTGCAATTCTAGGGAAACTGGAAAAGCACCACGATACCGCAGCGCGCGAGGACCAACAAGTTGGGGGAAAAAACAGGCGAGCCGTAAGCAGACCACACAACTGGGTGTGGTGCCCTCGCCTGGAGGAAGAATGTTAAATGTGTGATGTGTGATTGATGATGTGAAGAATGAGGAAAACCCTGTCATTCCCGGGAGGCG
>CALMBE010000435.1 GCA_937860165.1 uncultured Planctomycetaceae bacterium | reverse complement strand
AAGGCAGCTTGCTCGAAAACTTCGCCGAGTTTCTCAACACTTTCTTCGAGTCGCTCGACCAACAACGGTCCTCGTTCGCCCAAGGGGCCGGTCAAGCCCTGCAAGTTTTGCAGGTTCTTGTCAGCCGAAGCGAGAGTTCGCTCTAAGACTTCCAAGATCGCACGGGCATCGGCTACTACCGAGGGAAGCTGAGAGAGACCCTCTTTAAGTTCGGTCTTGAATTGCTCGTCGCCGAGCACGTCTTCCATGTCGGCCATGACTTTGCCAAAGTTGATCAACGCCGAATCCGCGGACTCCATGACGCGACCCAATCGCTCCATATCAGCGTCGCCGAGGACCTTATTGAACTTCTCGGCAAGTTGAGCGACTTCTTCTCCAGCAGTACCCAGGGACTGAATTGTTTGTTTGAGATCTCCCTGGAGGTTCGCAATCATGTCCAACGGGCTGGGGTTGTAAAATCCTTTCAGGGGCGGCCCACCGGGCTGAACGATTTGGGCGTTCGCGGCGGAACCAACGGGCGAGAATTCGAGGACCGCGTCGCCGATAAGCGAAGATTGGATTCTGGCCACTTCATTGGATTTGAGTTGTTTTCCCTCGTCGATGTTCAGCGTCAAGAGGGCTCCGTTGTCGGTATCTTCTACAGCCGCAACCCGCCCGATTAAAATCCCACGCCGTCGCACTGGAGTATCTTGAGCTACGCCGGGTGCTTGATCGACTAAGACCTGCAATTGGTATTGATTGCGAAATGGAGACCAGGAGAAGTCGCTGTTCATCAGGATGAGGACAATCGTGGCGATGCCGGCAAAGAACACCATGGCTCCCACGCGAAACTGTTTAGTGCGATCATTCATAGCTTAACCTTGTCCTTGAGCCAACATCTCATTCATTTCGTTGAGCCGATCACCTGCTTCACCCCGCACAAATTGCGAAACCCGCTTGTCTTTAGATTTCTCGATTTCAGCAGGCGAGCCGTCGAAAATGATTTGCGGCTCGTCGATCGCGAGCCTTGTGATTGGATAGAGCATAACGATCCGATCAGCCACCTTAATGGCCGACTTCATATCGTGGGTGACAATAATACTGGTGACAGGATTCTGCTTGCGGGTCCACATCATCAGCTCGTTAATGACGTCGCTCACGATTGGATCCAAGCCAGTCGTTGGTTCGTCGTACAATAGCACCTCAGGGTGCATGACCAGTGCCCGCGCGAGTCCCACGCGTTTCCTCATGCCCCCCGACAATTCGGCCGGACGTTTCGAGAGAACTGCCGGTGGAAGCCCCACTTCCGCCAATCGGGCCAGCATTTCTTCCTGGTGCGCGGCGAGTTCCTTCGGGCGATGTTCTCTCAGTGGAAAGAGAATATTTTCGGCCACGGTCATGCTGTCGAACAAGGCAGCATTCTGAAACAAAAAACCGAAGCGAATGCGCTGCCGTGTGAGCTCTTGATCGCTGAGCTGGTCGATCCGGTTGCCGTCGAATGTCACATGTCCTTGGGAAGGTCGCACCAAGCCAATCATGGTCTTGAGCAACACGGTCTTGCCGCAGCCACTTTCACCGATAATCGCCAAGGTCTCTCCTCTGGGAACCTGGAGAGAGATATCGCGCAACACCTGCTGCCGTCCGAAGCGGACCGCCAGTTCATGAATCTCCAGGATGGAAGTTGCGGCAACCATTAGCCATTGATCAACATGGAACTTGTGGGCCAGATCGAGGCGTAAATACTATCGAGCAAGATGCTCAGAAAGAGATCGATCATAATAATCACGACAAATGACTGCACAAATGCCGACGTGGCTGCCTGACCAACCCCCTCGGCCCCCGGGCGGCAATGAAACCCTCGATAACAACTCACGATTCCGATGGTCGCCCCGAAGAACACGCTCTTGACCACGCCGTAAAACAAATCCCAGTTCTCGACAAATAACTTAGCATTGTTGGAGTAGTGATGCACATCAATATGCAACATGAACACGCAGTAAGCCGCCCCGCCAACCACACCCATGAACACCGCCATGATTGTCAACGAAGGGATCAAGAGCAAACAACTTAAGAAACGTGGCACGACCAAGTAATGGATTGGGTTTGCGCCCATGCTCGACAGGGCATCGATCTGTTCAGTTACGCGCATCGTGCCAAGTTCGGCGGCCATCGCGCTGCCTACGCGGCCGGCGAGCATCGTGGCGGCAAGCACGGGACCAAGCTCACGAAACATCGTGCGATTGATCACTCCACCTAACTGGGTTTCGAGTCCCCAGGCGCGAAATTGCGAATACGATTGCACCGCCAAAACCATACCGATGAAAGTCCCGGTGAGTGCGATCACCGGCAGACTCAGGACCCCGATTTGGTACATGTTGGTGTAGAGTGTGTCGCGGCTAGGGAGTCTGGTCATCAACCACCGCAGAGTCTGTAAGACAAAGAGTGTCATGTCTCCCAGGGTTTCAATGGACCCCAGCACAAGAGATCCCAAGTCGATGAAAGGATCTTTGATTGCCGCCAAGATGCCACGACGGGGAGCCGGGGAGTATTCGATACCGGTGGACATGATTTACTGGGGCTAGAAGATAGTGGCTAGTACAATGTCAGGGTCAGAAGTTCGGGTTGTGTTCAGAGTAACACGAGTCTCCGACTCGTGAGCTCACGACTCGGAGAGTCGTGCTACTCTGCCTTCAACCAGAATTCTTGGCTTTGACGGAGCACTTGCAGGCCAAGGAAAGAACCTTGCTCTCTCTTCGACCTTGATGAGATTGCTGCTTGAGTCGAGTTTGCCGATTCAAGTAAGTTGGATATTTAGGCAATATAGGGCAGGCGATTTTCCCAGGTCTCTACCAGAATCAGCATCGAGATCGAAAAACTCGACTGGAAACTTAGCTCTTGGCGTCATCCTCGGCCAGATTGCGGATCAAACCTGTCAGAATCGCCCGAAAAACCAGGGCAGTTCTGGTGAAATCGCGATCCTCCGCCTGAAAGAGAACCAAATAAGTAGCCCGGGGCGTTCGGAAGCCCCTGAGCCAACAGGTATTGATGAGATCGAGATAAAAGAAACTGACCGAGAAGCCTTGAAGCTGCCAGCCTTCGAGAACTTCGTCGTCCGGCTCGACTTCGATTTCTCGGTAATCGGTCCGCAGCGCACTGAGGGCCTCGTCAAAAAGGGGCTCCAGGGGGGTCTCGGCTGGGTGCCTGCTTAGCTGGCAGAAAGCCGTGTAAGGGCTCGATAGGACAACCTGCTGGGAGTTGCTCGAGTCGGAAATATCCTCGACCGTCCAGTTTTCTGGATAATCAAATCGTACCCCTAAATTATCGAACGACGCTGGCATCGGGAACAATGGCCGGCAGCTTTCGACGCCGGGTTCTAGAGTGAAAACCGTTGCTATCGGCTCCGCAGCGGCACCGACTAACCAAAAACCTCTGGCATTCTAACGCCCCCCTCTCTGGTTGCCCATGGCCTGCGAGTGGCGTTGTGGATGGGTTGCCCCACTTGGTACCATTCCCGCCGCAACCCGGGGCCTCTTGGAAATTCTCCACGCGATGTTTGATGGCTTTCGTTCCATTTTGTTTTGGCTGGCAATGACTTTCTCAGTGATTGCAGCGTGCGGCTGCGCACTGCACAAGAAAAAACTTGTCCCCGAATCACTAGCGACTTGCCGACAACTTTCGCGGGAAGGGGTTTCCGCCATGGAAGTTGGCCAATGGGAACGAGCCGAAACATTGCTCACTAATGCCGTCGAGGCCAGTCCCACAGATGGCGACGCACGCAAGAACCTGGCCGAGGTGCTCTGGCAGCAAGGGTCGCATCGGGATGCTGTGGTTCACATGGAGGCCGCGGTACGGCTTGATCCGCGGCATGCACCCACGATTGTCCGCGATGGAGAAATGCTCCTAGCTTTGGGGGCTGCCGATCGGGCCATGGAGCGAGCCGAAGAGGCCATTCGCATCGACCCGACGTTGGCTGGAGCTTGGGCTTTGCGCGGGCGGGTGTACCGACGACGAGGCGAAATGGAACGCGCTTTGGCGGATATCCAGAAATCGCTCCAACACTCTCCCCAAGACACGGATGCACTCTTGGAGATTGCTCAGATTCAATACGAACTCGGCAGACCGCAGCGGAGTCTGTCGACTCTGCATTGTCTGCTCGATTCGTTCCCGCCTGGGGAAGAGCCCCAGGAAGCGCTGTGGATGGAGGGCTTGGCTTACAATTCTCTTGGTCGCCACTTCGAGGCCGTCGAATCGCTCCATGCTGCCAGTGTTCGCGGTCAGCCCCAGCCCGAGCTATTATTCCAACTTGCTCAGGCCGAACAAGCTGCCGGACAACGTGATTCAGCAACCAACACGCTGCGGATGGCACTGGCAATCGATGCCGGACACGAGCCAAGCCGGGTGATGCTCGCGCAGCTCGAACAACCGGTGGAGTCACCGACTGTCCAAGTCGAAACAATTATCCGCCAATAGAGTGAGGAGTTTCGAGTTACGAGTTGCGAGTTGGTAATTCTTGACTCGCGCCACGAAACTCGCAACTCGTGCCTCAACATAGCAATCTGACTGGTGCGATTGATACAACCCTTCCAATCGCACCTTAGCACCCGAGTCGCTTGGCCCTGAGCAGGAATCGTGAGGTATGTTTCATTGGTCACGAATCCCGCCTCAATTTCCCTACTCCCAAGAGGAACCCGCCATGAGCGCCATCGCTACCCCCAATCTTGCCGAGAGTTTTGTCGATCGTCGCGATTCCTTCCACGATAGCAACCTCCCAGGCAGAGAGCGTCGGCAGTTTGCCAATAGCCACGACGAACTCTCGGCAGATGCCGCCGAACTAGCTCGGGCGATCGATTCTTACAAGCTTCGTCACCGTCGCCGATTCATAGATTTTGAAGAAATGCTCGGAGTGATGAAATCACTGGGTTACAGCAAATAAGGCGCTAGGCGCCAGGCGCTAGTTTCCGGAGCCGTTGCTAGCGCCAGTTAACTAGCGCCCTTTTACGTCGCCTGCAGGAGTGCCAGGCGAAGTTCACGACCGGTCACGAAGCCGACTGTCTTGTTGTCGCCAGTGACGACATGGCCCAAGGCATCGCCCGAAGCGCCCAGCTTTCTCAGTGCAGCCAAGCAGGACAGATTTTCAGCCAACTCAACCAGCGGTTTCGGCTCGGGGAGGGTGGGAGAACTATCCAGATAGAGGTCCATCATTCGCAAGTAGCCCACAAGTTGTCGCTTGTTTTGCACATCTTCCACGGGGAGCAAGGCACGACGGTGGTGTTGAGCGATCCGCAAGACATCGCTTTTACTCATTGTGGTCGTTACTCGTACGACTCGTCCGCTGGAAGACGCAAAATTCTTGACCGGCAACCCCGCCACCACCAACATCGCCTGTGCAAGCGTCTGTTGGGCAGGCTTTAAGATCCCGGCCTCATGTCCCTCGGTAAGAAGTTCAGCGAGCTCGCGTCGGGCGAGTTGCATTTTCATGGTTTGGGGAGAATCTCGCGTAATCAATTGAACTACGCGACTTACAAGCCACAACAGGGCCGTGGCGGGGGCGAATAGGCAATTGAAGAAAACTAAGGGAATCGCAGATGTCTTCAAGAGCCGATTCGGAGCGTCGAAGTACAAGCTCTTGGGAAGCAGCTCCCCGAACAAAACGATTATGGGCGCCACCACGATCGGTCCCAGTAGTTCCACGAGTAGTCCACCCCGCGGATAGAGACGTTGCGAGAAGATCACGATGCTCAGCGAGATCAGGTAATTTGCCAAGTTGTTTCCTACCAGCCCGGTTCCGACAAAAATCGTGGGTTGGTGTCCCAGCCAGAGCAGGAAGCGCGACTTCCAATTCCCGGTCGAGGCTTCGATGGCAAAGCGTACCCTCGTAGCGCGATAGAAACCCGTCTCCGTGCCGCTAAAAAATGCACTAAGCACGAGGCCGATTAAAAACAGCAAGGTAGCAAAGAGCATTACGACTCCTCCGGATTGGGGCGGAGTTCTAGTTCGAGCAGCATCTTTCGGGCTTCCGAGGATTCCAAGACTTGAAAGCGAAAAGGTCCCCACTCGGCGACATCCCCCGGATCGGGGAGTCGTTGCAGAACCTCTTGCACAATTCCGGCGACCGTGGTGCTCTTGCACTTGGGAAGAGTGACCTCGAAAGTGCGGCTCAAGCGGCGAAGGCTCGTCATTCCCGTGACCCGCCACAACTGGTCCCCTACTTGGCGGATCGAGGCAGTCGCCATCAGTCGGTCACTGCGACTCGATTCGTCTTCAAAGATAGTTTGGAGAAGATCTTCGAGGGTGACGATGCCAATGGTCTCGCCGAACTCATTGACAATGGCAGCGACCTCGAAATCTCGGGCATTCAAAGTGTCAAACACCGAGGCGACACTTGCACACCAGGGAACATACACCACCCCTTGGGCAAAGTCTTCCAGATGATTGCGGGGAATCGTGGACAGGAACTTCAACGGAATCGCCCCTGCGATCTCTTCACTTTTCGGTTCCGTCACCAGTAAGTAACCACTACGAGGGAGCACCCCGTCGAGGTCTTCGAGAGACACCGGCGGGGTGAACGTTTGGTACTGGGTCCGGGGGCTCATGAGCTCCTCGGCGGTGAGGTCCGAGAGCAGCACGATGTTTTGCAGGGCCGAGCGTTCTTGATCGGCAAGTTCTTCGTTGGGAGTGGAAACGGTGATCGCCTGTTCCAAGTCGGCGAGTTCGAGGTAGGGTTCTACCTGAAAGGTTGGAAACAACATTCTGCGAAGTGCATGGTGGACGGTAGAAAAGATGGGGTCCAGCGGTGCGAAAAGTCGCACGGAAGCCGCCATGGGGAGACTTACGATTGCCGACATCAGTCGGGGTGCCATCACGCCAATCGTTTTAGGGGCCAGCTCGCCAAACAGGATGAGAATTACCAGAGAAGCAACCGCCACCAACCCCGCTTCGGTGTGGCGATGAAGTTCTTGCAAGCGGATACTCACGATCGAGGCCAGGGAAAAATAAGCGATGTTGGCGATCAGGTTCCAAAATAAGACCGCCATCAGCAACCGGGCTGGATTGTCCAGTAGATGCACCGCCGCCCGTTGAACGGGTGAGCCTTCTTTGAGCGAACGCCGATCCTCGGCTCGCAAGGAAAACAATGCTGCTTCGCTGCAAGCGAAAAATGCCGAGGCAACGACAAGCAAAGCCATTGCGGCGAAGGCACTTCCATAGTCTTGCAGGAGCAGCACGGTAAAACTCTATCAACGTGTTCAGCAGACGAAAAATATTAGTGGTGTAGGGAAAGGCGGTGGTGCATTCAATCTTGACTGGTGGTTCGTCCAGTGGCGACGTCGAATTCGTAAACCGCCGGGACTAACATCGCCGCGGTAGCAAAGGAATAGGTTACCAGTGTCACGAGGAATGCGGCACCGTAACTATGCTGGAAAAAGTTGGTGATCACGATATAAGTGGCAAACGGTGTGATTCCCGAAGCTAGTGCAATTGCGCGGGAAGGATTGCGTATTCCGAGGGCGTAGAACATGCCCGCTCCGCCACAAACCATGAAGGCCACGAAGGCCTGGAGTTGGTAAGTGAACGAATTCTGAAACGCCATCATCATTCGCATACAAACGGCGATCCCCAAGAGCAAAAACAAGAGTGATCCCAGGCTCACCCCCACGGCGGATTGCGACACGGCATAGGTCATGCCGCAATGAATCCCCAGCATCGCGGCAAAGGCATTCAGAACCAGGAACGAGAGGATCAGGAAGATTAAGTTCTCTGCCGAGAGTTGATCGAACATCCAAAGCATTCCCGCCAGCAACAACGGCAGCAGGATCATTTCCTTGGAATTGTAAAACACACCACCGAGTTTTCCGTAGATGATCTCCTTGGGTGAGAGATCGGTTACGAGAAGCAAGTCCAACGCGCGGAGGTCACGTTCGTTGGTGAGTGAGGTGACGGCCAAGGCATTGACCAGGATCAACCCGATCACTGACAGCGGAAGCAGGGGCTTGGCCAGGCTTGGCAGGAAGCTATGGCGATCCTGCCCCACGGCTTCCTCGGTTAGGTTTGCATAGAGTGCCGCCGCGCAGATAGCGAAAATCAAGAGGTAGGCGAGTCGCACGACAACAATTTTCTTGCCGTAGGCCCAAGTGCATATTTCTCTCCACAGGATAGGGTTGTCCCAGACTTCCAGGGAATTCCGGGAGGTCGCCGCTGCGCTTGAATTGGCCGACCCTTCGGAGGGTGTATCACTGAGTCGAGGGACGGCATCCTGCGAGGGATTCCATGAGCGGACCCGGGCGATGGCCCAGAAGTTCAAGACGGTTGCCAAGACAATCCCCACCATCAC
>CALMBE010000434.1 GCA_937860165.1 uncultured Planctomycetaceae bacterium | reverse complement strand
GTGCTCTTCCGATCTGATGCGTCGACGCGCCGGTACGAGCGGCTGACGCTGGGCGCGACCTTTCTCACGCTGGCCATCACCATCTGGCTCTACGTGATCGTGCCCAAGGGCTTCCTGCCCTTGCAGGATACCGGCCTCATCATGGCCGTGCTCGAAACGGCCAACATACATTCCCACACTCCATACCCTTCCGGTCCAAGACGAGCGACAATGATCGGCACCGAAAGAATTAGCACGAAAGCGCCAACAGCGCCCGAGAGTGCCATCAGGATCCCGTTCTTCACCAGCGGTAATACAAGCTGGCTAGTCGGCGATGGAGGGGAAGTTGTTAACATTCTCTAATCGCCAAACGGTCGTGGAAATGTTGCCCCACCGGCAACCCGCGGTGAGACCCAAGAGCGATAAGAATCGTCTAAGATTGAGCCCATACAGTCAAGGGCAGCCCAGCTAGCACAGCGCCCAAGCGCCCATTCTCGAACACCACCTAGCAGCGGCAGCAGATCAGGCGATCTTGCGCTCACCAAGTGAAGAAATTGGAGCCGTAGCAGAATTCAAGACGTTCGTCAGTACAGCGCGAATGTGACGCAAATGGAAATCCTTCAGACCGGGATGTACCAGAAACATCAAGCTCGTTTCACCGAGCTCGCGCGCCACCGGATGCCGCCTGAGGGGTCGCCACTCTTCGGGAAATGCTTCTTCCAGGTAAATCTCACTGCAAGAACCCGTAAAGCACGGGATGCCTTGAGCAGCAATCTCTGCAACCAAGCGATCTCTGGTCCAAGTGGGTAATAATTTCTCAGGCTGAACGAAGGCATAGAATTTGTAAAAAGAATGACTTTCTCTCGAAGTGGGAATAGGCACGCGCAACGCCGAACAATCTCCAAGCGCGCGCTGATAAAAATCAGCGTGACATCGCCGAGTTTTCACCCAAGAATCGAGTTTCCGCAACACGACTCGGCCAATGGCAGACTGAATCTCGGTCATTCGCCAATTTGTGCCAAACGACTTGTGCAGCCAACGAAAGCCTGGAGGGTGGTTTTGACTGTGGACCGCGTCGTAGGATTTTCCGTGGTCTTTGTAGCTCCAGGCCTTATTCCAGATATTTTTTCTATCAGTGACCAACATGCCACCTTCGCCGCCGGTAGTCATTATCTTGTCTTGGCAAAAGGAAAACACTCCGATGTCGCCGTGTGTCCCGACGTGTTGGCCGTTGTATTTTGCCCCGTGGGCTTGAGCACAATCTTCGATTACCCACAAATCGAGTCTTTTAGCGAGTTCCAAGATTGGCTGCATGTCGCAGGGCCAACCCGCCAAGTGAACAGGAATAATCGCCTTGGTTCGTTCCGATAAGTGGGGGCGAATCGACTCGGCTGTAATCGTTTGACTGTCGCGGTCGACGTCGGCGCACACAGGTCGAGCGCCTCGGGCAACCACGCTGCTTGCCGTTGCGATAAAGGTGCGGCTCGGCACGATGACTTCGTCACCGGGGCCGATATTCAGGGCAGCTAACGCAAGTTCCAAACCGACCGTGCCGTTAGCAAGCGAAATCGCATAGCGGGCTCCGACATAGTCGGCAAACTCTTTCTCGAAGGCGATTCCCTCGGTGCCGGTCCAATAGTTCAACTTCCCCGAGCGGAGAACTCGCTCGGCGGCCTTGATTTCGTCATCGCCACACACTGGCCAGGCAGGGAATCTGGAATCATTCATGGTTAATAACTTGTTCGATAAATTAGTGCAATCACCACGCGTGGGGACGTTAACGACGATGTTTGTGTTGCGTCAAGGCGAGTCAGGCTTTCGGCTTTTGATTGGATTGGATTGCACTTGTAGATAGCAAACGGGCCAACTAGAATTTGCCCTTATACTCCGCGCGGGGCTAAATGACACATTTCGCCGAGTCACAACTTTTCATAA
>CALMBE010000433.1 GCA_937860165.1 uncultured Planctomycetaceae bacterium | reverse complement strand
ATTCCGCGACTTCAATCCATCCGTGAAGCCCAAAGCGAACTTCGAGCCCACAGGAAATGGAGCCGGATTCGTCAGGGCGTCGTAACCGAAGCCATAAGCAAAACCGGGCCAGCCTACTAACGATTCGTCAGGCTGTGCCCGCCACACGCCAAGGTATTCGGCGAGCGGCATGGCATAGACCAACTTCGGACTTGTCAAAGAGTCGCCATAGGGGTCATCAAGTATTTCTCGAGTGACGATCTTGCCTGAATCATTCGTGGTCTGGATTTGTGGACCATGGCCGAATGCAATGCTCGTGGTCAACATCGAAAAAACAATAGTTAAACAACCATGCAAACGCATGAGAACTTTCTCCTCCTAAGAAGCCAGCAGGAAGCTGTGCATTGCACGCCGGCCTTACACGGTGTAGGTCGATCAACGCGTACAGCTGGCACCTGCTGATACCAAACAGAAAAATTGCCTTACGGATTTAGGAGGCAACAATTTCTGGTGGTGGCACAACCGCAGCGTAAAAAGGCGGTTGGTAGAGGATAGATTCCGCGAGCCTGAGAGGCTCTTGCGGAAGCAGGGGCAAGTCGGTGCCGATCTTATCCGTGGGTATCACAGGGGGAAGCAGCGAAAGGCTCAGCGAATTTCCTTGGCACTTGAGGGCCTGGATGGCCAGTACTCCCGGCACAACTGGCTGAGCACCAGAGGGTTCTGGAGATTTGCTGCAACCTGATTTCTGGCTGCAACAGGAAGCTTGTCGAGCAGCCAAGACCCTTGCTCGGCAACAGGGCTTTAAGGAAGCAAGTTCGGGATCATCGCCCGTTTGCTCATCGGAATAAGAATTACTTGGAGAGAAAAGGGTGTGATTGGGAGTTGATTTCGCTGCTAATGCCACGAGGAATGAAGGAGGTTTGACGCCGTTTTCTCGGGCCCAAGCGAGTTTTTGTTCGGTTGTAAAACAGCAGCATTCTCGCCAGCACATCTCAGCGTTGAGGCAACCACAGCCACAATTCATGCAGGGGAAGGGCTCCCTCGAGTCCTTGTCACGAACTACCGGTAGGGGAATCCCGAGTGTCGAAATCGTCACTGCCAGCGCGCACACCAGTCCGGCACTGCGTCGCAGGAAACGGGACCGACGGAATCTGGTCAGCGGGTACACTGTGCGGATGGACTGCTCTAAAGGGGACGTAAGAGTCCACAATCTAAGGCAGAAAGGGGGAAGGCGGAAGGGGGAGGGTGGAAGGTAATTTCAAATCACCAAACTCTTTCCGCTAACTTCCCCCCCTTGGACTCACACCGCTTGCAGGAATTCTAATTCCTTCGCAAGCCGCTTCCGGGCGACGTGCAGCCGACGTTTGATGGTTCCCACCGGGGCCTCGAAGTCGTCGCTCATTTCCAAGAGCGAGCGCCCTTGGAGATAGAACGCCACGAGCGTACTACGGTCGAGGGTCGCCAAGTTTCTCAAACCTTGCTGAAGTTGATCCCGCCTTTCGGTGGTCAAAATGGATTCCAGTGGATTCGTGTGACGGTTGTCAGGCCGATCCAAACTGGCAGATTCCACTGCGATGGTCGGGGGCCGGCGCGTGCAGCGATTGATCGATTGCCGGACGGCGATCGACTTGAGCCATCCCGGAAATGCCGAAGGCTCTTCAAGTTGGTATAGCTTTTCAAACGCTTTGATAAACACGTCTTGCGCGACTTCCTCGGCTTCCGAGTAATTTCGCAGTCGCTGGAAGCAGACGTTGTAAACCATCCGCTCGAAGCGATTGGCGAGTTCGCCGAAGGCACTCGAGTCGCCCTGTTGGGCGGCGGTGACCAACTCCCCGTTGGAAGTCTCTGCGTTATCTAATTCGGTACTGAATACTGTACTCATGGTTCTCTCGATATTGAACTGGATGGCAGAACTGCCAAGGGTCCAGTGGAATT